>JBCDGT010000528.1:0-3675 GCA_038750915.1 Bacteroidota bacterium | reverse complement strand
GGATTCTGCGATACTCCACCAGATTATCTTTTCATTCAGTCTGGCTGGAACTGCAATAGTAATGGTGAGTACCAGGATAGCCTGACCGACCCCGATGGTATTCGTTTTGCGGTACCCGGTAACAATTATATGTCTTACTCTAGCAGCGCGTGCCAAGATGGTTTTTCCGCTGAACAAATCACGGTTATGCAAACCTCCCTGGCTTTTCAAAGTGGCATCAGGGAGGATAATAGCCAGGTTGGTGCCGTACCAGCCGACGGGGCGGATATGAACCTATTGTTTCCCGAAGATCGGTCCACTACGGAGTGGTCCAATTTTGTCGAGCTGGAATGGAACAGCGTACCGAATGCTGATCTTTACATGATACAACTAAACGTCAACCGGAATTTTGGGGGCAGTGTATTCCGTACTTTTTTCACTCGGGACACTACCGCCATAGTGGAAGAAGGCCTAGTCGCCGACCGTCGCTACTACTGGCGCGTAAGGCCACTCAATGCCTACCAGGTCGATAGTGACTTTGGTGATCAGGTTTGGCAGTTCCGAACTGGCGAAAATGCCGTCTCTAGTATTGATCCTGCCCTGGATGCGGCTATTACCCTGATGCCTAATCCCGTTAATGGTGGCCAAGACCTACGCATTTCCGGCCGTGATCTTGGCGTTAGTGGTCAACTCAACTATCAACTAATTGACCCCGCTGGACGCATTCTCCTTTCTCGCGAAAACATTTCTGTGGCTGCCTCTACTGGCTTCTCGGAACGGATCGAAACTGCCGAGCTACCTGCTGGGGTTTATTTCCTACGCTTACGCCTAAATGATAAGTTAGTTACCCGTCGGGTAATGGTAACGCCCTAAAAATCACCTTCTCTCGGTGAGTAAGAAGTAAGTCTGAGCTTCCGGCCTCTACCTAAGGATAAAATGCCTACTCGTTTGTTTTTTATTTCAAGATAACTTACCCATGAAATTATCTTCTATATTTTTCTTTCTGCTTACACTGACTTTTCTCCATAGTACCCTTAGTGCCCAGGAGCAAGAAATTGCAGCTCCCCACTGTGGAGTTACCGGAAAATCCAAATGGCTGACTCGGTACCAGGCAGGAGAAATTGCCCCCGTGCCTAAATTTGCCTCTTTTAGTTATATTCCTAGTCGACTCATTATTGTCGGAAATGATGATGGCACCGGCTACCTAGACCATCAAGCCCTAATTAGGGGGATGGAGCAATTCAATGAAGATTTTGCCACGGCGGACCTACAGTTCTACCTCTCGGAAATTGTATACTATGACGATTCGGATTTGTACGTCCACGATAATCGACAAAGTACTGGTCCCAATATCGTCTTCCGGGAGGCTGAGAACGGTGTGATGAACTTGTTTTTTGTTGGCCAGATTGGTGCTACCAGTCCTGGCGGTGTTATCGGTTATGCCTACCCAAATAGGAATGTAATGGTCATACAAAATGATCAACCCGCAACTGGCAATCACACTATGGCTCACGAAATGGGGCATGCCTTATCCTTAGCCCATACCTTTTATGGATGGGAAATCCGTGACCCAAGCTCAGAAGATTTTGATCCGAACGCCCCGGCTCCAGCCACTTTACGCTACCGGGGCCAAGATGTGCAGGTAGAAAAAGCCGATGGTAGCAACTGTGAAACCGCCGCCGATGGTTTCTGTGATACCGCCCCTGACTACATCTCCCAGGGAGGATGGGACTGTAATAGCAACGTTGAATATCAGGATAGCCTGCTTGATCCTGACTCTACCCGGCTAGCGGTTCCCGGCACTAATTTCATGTCCTATGCAGACGACCGCTGTGCGAGTACTTTTACTCCAGAACAATTGACGGCTATGCAAACCAACCTTACCTTTCGAAATGATCTGCGTGAGGACAATAGTGGGGATGGAGCCATAGCGGCTTTGGGTGAAGACCTCAACCTGATCTTTCCCGAAGATGGTGCAAGAACGGAGTGGTCTAATTACGTCGAACTGGAGTGGAGCAGCGTCCCCAACGCCGACTTCTACCTCGTTCAGCTCAACGTCAACCGTAACTTTGGGGGCAGTGTATTCCGTAGTTTCTTCACCAAGGACACGACGGCTATTATTGACGAAGGCCTTGTTGCCAATCGCCGCTATTATTGGCGCGTTCGGCCAATTAATGCTTACCTAACCAGCAGTGAGTTCGGTGAAGAAATCTGGGATTTCCGCACTGGTCGTAATGCGGTTTCCAGCATTGACCCTACCCTGGATGCTGCCATTACACTAGCCCCTAACCCCGTTTACGGTGGCCAAGACCTGCGTATTACTGGCCGTGATCTTGGCATCGGTGGTAAACTGACCTACGAACTGATCGACCCCGCCGGTCGTATTCTCCTCTCCCGCGAAAACATCTCCGTGGCTGCTGCTACTGGCTTTTCCGAACGGATCGAAACCACCGAGCTGCCCGCTGGCGTTTACTTCCTACGTTTGCGCCTGGATGATAAGTTGGTTACCCGCCGGGTGATGGTGACACCGTAAAGCCTCTCCCCCAGCTCCTCCCCGAACCGCCTACGACTGGGGAGGGGAATCGATAATTACTGTCGTAATTACCGATAGTGCCACCTTAGATACCCATTAGAAATCCCCACTTCATCAGTGATGAAGTGGGGATTTCTAATTTCGAAACGCTAAACGTTTCAAGACTCTTCTCCTCCGGAGAGGCGTTAAGGAGAGGTTACCTTACAAGACCTTCTGCAATGCCTGCTCAATCGAAGCAGCCCCCCGTAGCCCTACGGCGGCGATCTTACCGTCGCGATCAATAAGGAAGGTTTTTGGAATACCGCGTACGCCATAAGTCCGGCCGGCGGTACTTTCCCATTTGGTCAGTTCACTTACGTGGTAAGGCCAGGAAAGCTTGTCTTGGGCAATAGCGTCGGTCCAACGCTTTTTCTGGCCCACGTTAGCTTGTTCAATTTGGTCAGGGCTCATTCCGGCAGTCCGGCGAGAGTCCAGGCCGTCAAGGCTAACACTGAAGATGGTGAAGCCGTCATCCTTGTATTTGTCATAGACTTTAACCACGTTGGGGTTTTCGCGGCGGCAGGGACGGCACCAGCTGGCCCAGAAGTCGAGCAAAACCACCTGACCTTTCAGGTCAGAAAGGGAGTAGGTCGTTCCCGTAGGGCTCTCCATCTGAATATCCGGAGCAGGCATGCCGACCTGAATCAACTCCGCGCTTCGCTGGCGGGCGATTTGCGCCTCCAGGCCATTGACGAAAGCAGCATAGGTGGCCTTCATGGGGTCAGTTGCGTCCAGCCTCTCAACGGCCACTTTATGCACGGGTAGGCCCTGCGCACCAGTACGCGCTAGGGTATTAAAGGCCAGGAACGCCGCGGATTGGGGGTTTTTCATTTCTTCCACTTTGTTCTGGATCATTTCGATGGAAACACTACCGGTCGATAGTTCCTTCATGGTAGCAGCCATTTCCTGGCTGGCATCGGACCCCGTGACCGTGAAGTCGTAAGTGCCAAAAGTTTGGAGGTCACCGTCCACTACTACCACTTGGTCGCCTTCTTCGAGGGTAAGGATGGCTTTTTGAGCACCAACTCGTAGTTGATAAATACCAGGCTTCAGTTCTTCCAAAAAGCCGAGAGCAAACTTACCCTCCGCATCAATCGGAGCATTAGCCAGCACTTCGTTGGCGC
>JBCDGT010000527.1:0-3691 GCA_038750915.1 Bacteroidota bacterium | reverse complement strand
CTGCTTCCCGGCTCAAAGTAGTGCTGTAAAAGTCATTCGTTTTGAAGCAATTAACGCAATTTCTGTTTATTCTATTGGCCTTTCAGATAGTTGTTTCCAGCTGCTCTTCGACAAAAAGAAGGGACGAGCAGGGCGCCATCGGTAAGCTATGGCATAATATGAATTCCCACTATAATGGCTACTTCAACGCCAAGGAACTCATGCAGGAAAGCTTGCTTTTATTAGATGAACAGCACGTTGATAATTATACCCAACGCCTGGAGATGTTTCCCTTTCTGGAGGTGGAGAACCCCAGCCTCATCAAAGAAAACATGGACATCGCCATCGAGAAGGTAGCCATTGTGGTAAAAAAACACCCCTATAGCAATTGGGTAGATGACAGCTATTTATTGGTGGGGCAGGCACAGCTTATTAAGCAAGATTATGAAAGCGCGGAGAAAACCTTGCGCTTCCTCGTCAGCGAATTCCGTCCTCGGCCTAAGCGCAAGAAAAGTCGCGGAAAAAAGGGAGAAGCAGAGGAGCCAGAAGAGGAAGAGTTCGTCAGCCGACGCGAAGTGGAAAGTAACCCTGAACAAGATCGCAAAAACCGGATTCGGGCTCGGAAGGAAGCTCAAAAAGAAAGGAAGAAGCTAAACCGCCAGAAAGATAAAGAACGGAGAGCCAAGCAAAAAGAGCGGGAAAAAGAACGTAAAGAACGTATTCGAGCACGCAAAAAAGGCATCCGCCTTCCTCCCAAAGTCCGCAAGGATACCTCTGCAACTACGGGCTTGGAGAATGAACCCGAGGCCTTAGCCGAGGAAGATTTAGGGCCAATCGGGATGATCACCCTTTTCGGTGGAGATCGTGAAGCTAATGCCTCAGGGGAAGCCTACGGTAAGAAAAGCCCTGGCTACTTACTGAAGCATCGCCCTGCCTACCAAGAAGGTCGGCTGTGGCTGGCCTGGACCATGATCAAGCGCGGTAATAATGATCGGGCCCAAATCATTCTTGATGACTTGCGGGCTAACCGGGGCACCTTTGCCGACGTCCGCCGTAAAGCCCTGGCGGTGCAAGCCTACAACTACCTGGAGCAAGACCGCCTGGAGGAAGCTATCCCATTTCTGGAGGAAGCTGCCGCCGTGGCGGAGGAGCGCAACGAACGTGCTCGCTACTACTACATCGCCGGACAATTGTATCAGGAACTCGGCCAACCGGGTGGGGCAGAAAGCGCGTTCAAAGAAGCCATCGCCGCCCGCCCCAACTACGAGCTAGAACTTGGCGCCCGCTTAAACCTAGCCCAGAATGCCTACTTGAGTGGTACCGGCTCGGCCGAAGATGCCATCAAGAAACTTAAGCGGATGGCAAGGGAGGACAAAAACCAGCCCTACGAAGCCCAAATTCTTTTCTCCATAGCCGCCATTGCCCTGCGGAGTGGTGATCAGGCCGCCGGAGCAGATTACCTGAGAGAAGCACTGGCCAGCCCTTCGGCTGGGCCCGTGCAACAACTGGAGGCCTATAAGTTGCTGGGTGACCTGGCCTACACCGATAGTGACTATCTATCAGCCAAGCTCTACTACGATACCACCCTGCAAGTGATGGCAAAGACGGACGAACGCTACAACCCACTCGCCGAGCGTCGGGACCAGCTTTCCGGTATCGCTGATAACCTGATTGATATCGATTTAAAAGACAGCCTTCTTCGCATTGGGATGCTACCCGAGGAAGAACGTAATAAGTGGGCGCAAGACCTCTTCGAAGCCAATCGGGCCGCCGCCGCCGTACCCATCAACCCCGGAACACCAGGAGGGGGGCGCCGGTCAAATCCCGTAGCTAACCTCGGTAAGAGCGATTTCTTCGCCTACAACCCCTCGGCCCTTCGTAAAGGTATGCGAGACTTTACCCGGGAGTGGGGCGACGACCGTACTCTCGAGGATAACTGGCGCCGCAGTAGTCGAACAGATAAATCCATCTTTGAGGCGGCCGGTGATGCACCAAGCACCGACCCTGATAACCAAGAAGCTACTATTGTCACGGAGGACGAAATCAAATCCTTACTCAAAGGTGTACCAACGGAAGAGGCCGAACAAACGGCCATGAAAATTCAGCTGGCCCAGAACTGGTTCAATCTCGGGCGGGAGTACCGCGATCGCCTGGAGAATAATGCTAAAGCCCTAGAAGCTTTCGAAACCCTCAACCGAAAATATCCCGGAGCGAATAGCGAAGCCGAAAGTTGGTATTACCAGCACCTGATCCATAAAGAAATGGGTAATCAGAGTAAGGCCGACGAATTTGCGGTAAAGCTGCGTAAATACCGCGGGTCTAAATTCGAGAAACTGGCTAATGACCCCAGCTACGCCCAGAAGCTCCTCAACCAAGAGAATAAGCTTACTCAAGATTATGAAACGGCCTATGCTGCTTTCACGAACGCTGATTATAAAAGGGCGCATGAACTTGCCACGCAGGGCCGGGCTACTCTCCGAGGGCAGCACCCCCTAAAGGCCCGGTATGCCCTATTACTAGCCATGACGACTGGCCATACCCAGGGCCGGCAAGCTTACATCGCCTCCCTCCGTCAGGTAGTGGCTCAGTTTGATAAGACCCCTGAGCAAACCCGCGCAAAGGAAATCCTACGTTTACTAGGAGAATCGGGGGCACGCATACCCGGTCAAGCGGGTACCGGTGGCGGCGGCAACTTCAAGGAAAGCATGAAGGAGCTGCACTATCTAGTTATCGTCTTTGATAAAAAGGATACGGACCTAAATGCCGCCAAAATTTCCGTCACCGAATACAACAACCGCTATCATAAACAAGATCGTTTGCGGGTAACCAACGTTTACCTCGGCCAGGAAAATAACACCCCAGTATTGGTCATGCGGCGGTTCAAAAATGGCGAAACGGCAATGAGCTATCTGAACAACGCCAAGGAACTTGAACAAGAACTCCTTAACGCTGGGAAATTTGCCTACTCTATCCTCGCGGTCTCCCAAAGTAATTACCGCGAAATTCTCAAAGCACGCTCGGCGGAAGACTACAAAGGCTGGTTTGCAGAAAATTATTAGGTGACTAATCTGCTCTGTGTACTCGACTGGGGCCTAGGCCACGCCGCTCGTAGCCTGGCGTTGGCAGATCAGTTGGAGCGAGATGGCGAAACAACCATCTTTGCATCCTGCGGCCGCGCCCTGGCCTTTTTGCGTCAGGAGCGCCCCGAAATCGAGGTTCACGAGCTGCCAGCCTACGACGTACGGTATCCAACGGTGAATATGGCCTTCAACGTTGGAATTCAGCTGCCCCGTTGGTGGAGCACCATTCAGCGAGAAAAGAAGGCTACCGAAAAATTAGTACAAGCCTATTCAGTAGACCGAATTATTTCTGATAGCCGTTTTGGTTGCTACGTTCCTGGAATGAAATCTATCCTACTGACTCACCAACTACACCCTATTTTTGGCTTCCAGCTAATGAGTTGGGCGTACACCAAGTACTTGCAGCATTTCGACGAAATCTGGGTGCCAGATAAGGTGGGCCGGCCTTTAAGCGGTGCCCTCTCTAGGCCAGAAGGCTATGAAAACGTACATTTTATCGGATCGCTTAGTCGGCTGCAATTTCCGGCCAAGTTACCGGCCAAACGCTGGAAAAGCCTAAGCCTACTGAGTGGACCTGAGCCGATGCGGCGGGATCGTCGTGGTGGGCTGTGAGATGCAGGGCAGCCCGGTGG
>JBCDGT010000526.1:0-3696 GCA_038750915.1 Bacteroidota bacterium | reverse complement strand
CCCCGATGACAACAACCTATGAAAATCAACACTAAGCCATTTGGAGAATACCAGGGAGAACCAATCAATCAATATATGCTGACTAACGACCAGAATATGGTCGTGAAGATTATCAACTACGGAGCTACGATTACCTCCATCTCAGTACCGGATTCTTCGGGCAAAAGCGTGGAACTAGCCTGTGGGTTTGATACGCTGGAGAGTTATTTTTCGGAAGCCTACCGGCAAAATGCTCCCTACTTTGGCTGTACCGTAGGGCGCTATGCTTCTCGGATTAAAGACGGACAATTTAAGATCGATGGAAAGAAGTATTCGCTGGCAATTAACTACAACTCAAACCATTTACACGGCGGCATAGTAGGTCTCGATAAGCAAGTATGGTCGGCTGAAACCGTAGAGCAGGAGGATGCGGTTGGAGTGAAAATGTCGCTTACCAGCCCTGATGGCGACGAAGGCTATCCGGGCCAGGTAGATGTAACCGTAACTTTTCTACTAAACAACAAAAATCAACTATCAATCCGCTACTTCGCGGAAACTAACCAAACCACTCCACTTTCACTCACCAATCACACTTATTTTAATCTTTCGGGCTTTCAGGATACGATTGAGAACCATCGAGCTACCATTTACTCCGAGGCCTACCTAGCCCCGGATGAAACCAATGTTCCGGTAGGGGAGGTGGCTGCGGTTGAAAGAACTCCTGCCAATCTGCGAAGCGGAAAAATACTGAAAGAGGCCTTTCAGGAGCTGGAAACTGGTTTTGAACACTACTACCAATTTGAGAACACAGGCGCTCTGCAAAAAGTAGCGGAGTTTGCCGAACCAGCCAGTGGACGTACTCTGGAAGTAGCGACTACCGAACCGGGCATGTTATTCTATACCGGTTACTTTACTTCTGATCACTTACAGCGAGAAAATGGCAATCAGTACGGGCGGTACCTCGGGTTCTGCTGTGAGACTTCCCGTTATCCTAACGGCCCAAACCTGGAGGATTCGCCGGGTTCACTTACCTCACCGGGCAAACCCTACCGAAGCGAGACAATATTTACGATAAATACTAACAACTAACCTAACTATGACCGAAGGAGTTTTATGGGCGATCTTCGCCGGGCTGACGCTTGGTTTGTACGCCTTACCCGAGAAATTTACGAAGGATTTTAAGTACGAAAACACCTGGAGTCTTTTCTTCCTACTTACCATGTTCGTCGTACCCATTATCGCCTCACTGACGCTCATTGATGGCTTTAGCGAGGTGTTCACTTCTTTGCCAACCGATATTCTGATTAAGATGGCCCTAGCCAGTTTCTTGTGGGGTACTGGGGTAATGATGTGGAGTAAAGCCATCAACCATATTGGTCTTTCGTTAGGCTTTTCCCTCTTCATTGGCACCGTAATTCTGGTCGGTTCCTTGCTTCCCTTTTTGGTAGATGGCTTGCCTCCAACCAATGCTTTGCTAGTAATTTTGATAGGTCTTTTCATCGTCTTGGCGGGCATCATTGCCAACGGCCGAGCAGGCCTGATGCGGGAGACTGAATCAGCCGATGACACTGAGAAAAGTTCTACCGGCTTAGGAATCCTGATTGCCGTGGGGGGTGGGTTACTGGCTACCGGTTTCAGCTACGCCAACGCCGTGGGACGACCGGTACTGCACGAAGCCAGTCAGCAGGCGGGAAACGCTGATTGGATTACCGCGGTAGTGGTGATGTTTCCTATTTTTATTAGCGGGGGGGTGGTCATGACCGCTTACTTTATCTGGCAACTTTCAGCTAAAGGAGCCTGGGGTAACTTCAGCACTCCCCACTTCAGCAAAAACTTCGGTTTGATTTCGGTGATGGCGGTGTTTCACTACGCTGCCTCGGCATTGTTTGCCTACGCCGCTTTCCGGCTGGGCGAAGCGGGTAACACCGTAGGTTACGCTATCTTCAATACCGCCAGTGTAGCCACGGCCATTGTCAGCGGACTGATTACGGGAGAGTGGGTGAATGCCTCCGCGAAAGCCCGCCGACTACTCTACTTTGGCCTGGGTTGCATGGTAGTAGGAATCATCCTCATTGCCATCGGAAACAGCTTGGTATAAACAATTAACAATGAGCAATGGACAGTTTACAGTTGATAATTGACAGTGGAAAATGGATAATGAAAAAGAATAACGAATAGAGACTATTGACCAAGGACAAATGACCATTTAGCAACCAACAATTGAACAATCGAGCAATCGAGCAATCGAGCAATCGAACCTATGAAATATCCTTTATTAATCACATTTATCACCCTACTTATCTGCGATATTCAGGCGCAGCCTCAACCTACCGAAGCCTACCGGGAAAGTAGCCAGTTGATTCGGGACCTGAGCGGGCATCACTGGAAAATGAAGAAAATGTATCCAGGGCAAGGCGTTAAGGCAGGAATCCCGCAACTACCACCGGAAGATATCGAGACCCTGGTTTGGAATCCCGCCAGTGTACCGGGCGATGTGTATACTGATCTGTGGAAAGCCGGAGTGATTGATGATCCCTACTTTGGCCGGAACAGTGCTAAAGCTCAGTGGGTGATGTACGATGAATGGTGGTACGTAACGCAGTTCAACGTAACCGATGATCTGACCGATAAAGCAATCCGGCTGCACTTTGATGGAGTGGACTATAGCTGTGAGGTATGGCTCAATGGCGTACGCCTCGGCAGCCACGAGGGAGCTTTCTCCCCGTTCTCTTTTGATATTACTAAAGAAATCCGCGCTGCCCAAAACCGACTGGAGAGTCAGAATATCCTGGTTGTCAAATTAGATCCCCCACCGCAGGTCAACAATCAGGTGGTAGGTAGCAAAACTCCCTGGTTTGGCGACTACTGGCGCGATTTGGTGCCCTTCGGCATCTGGCGACCGATCAGAATTGAAGCCACCAGTGCGGTACGTATCGACGATCTGTACGTGCATTCCGATCTTGAAGAGAATAACGCAGCGAATGTGAATCTGGAAATAACCCTGGAAAATACCGGCAGCACAGCTCGCGAAGTAACGATAAGCACGTCTTTACAAGGACATAACTTCACATCTGAACCCATTGCGGTACAGATCACCGAAACCCTGCCTCCTGGCTTGCACACAATTAAGAAAACAGTACCCGTAGAGCAGCCTAAGCTGTGGTGGCCCTGGGATTTAGGCGATCCCAACTTATACAAAGCCCAGGTTACCGTGCAGGAAGGCGATGCCTTCCAGGATAAGACCGAGACTACCTTCGGTATCCGAGAGATTGAAATGGAGTGGAATCCGGGGTTCACCAAAGACGAGGTAAGCTTCCCCCGAACGGTAAAGCTCAACGGGAAGAATCATTTCATACGTTCTGCATGTTGGGGCGGCCCTCCCGATATCTTTGTTGGCCGCACCTCGGTGGAAGAGTATCAGGAACTGATTCGGCTGGCGAAAGAGGCTAACATGAACAACATCCGGATATTTGGTTGGCATTCGCCCGAAATCCCGGAATTTTACCAGATGTGCAACGAAGCTGGCCTCACCGTCTGGCAGGACGTGATTCCCCTAGGTACGGGCAATATGCCTCGCGATCAGGAGTTTTTGGATGGGGTCATTGCCGAAGGCGTGGCGGTAATCAAAGAGCGACGCAATCATCCTTGCCTGATATTAATTGAGGGTGGGGAAGAGATGTTTCTACGAGCATCGGACCCTGAGTTCACGAACAATTT
>JBCDGT010000525.1:0-3699 GCA_038750915.1 Bacteroidota bacterium | reverse complement strand
TCCACAAAATTGTCATGGTCCGTGATCGTCTCCGAGTAATGGAGCAACGTATCAACGCCAGTAAATTGACCGACGAGGAAAAAGTAAATCTCCAACAATACATCACCCGTATCTACGGTTCGCTGACCTCCTTCAACGTCTTATTCAAGCGGAAGGAAGACCACTTTAAGGGAAGTGGGAGCTAGGAGCTGGGGGGCTAGGACGCACTACGTGCTTCTAGGAGGCCGTAGGCTGTCTAGTTCCTGACAAGCTAGTTTGTTAAAACTAGCCCCCTAGCTCCCCGCATCCCCCAGCACGCGAATTTCCACCCGTCGGTTCCAGCGCATTTGATGTTCTCCCTTCGGATTGGGGTAGATCATTTCAAAATTAGAGTAGCCCCGGTACCGCATTCTATTGGGATTGATGCCAAAGTGGACGAGGTAGTCATACACGAATTTGGCTCGGTTGTAGGCAAGGGTAAATTGCCAGGTGCCGACTCCTTTTGGTGGCCCGGGGCCATTGACGTGGCCGGCTAATTCAATGCTAAGCTCAGGGCTGGTGCGCATAAATTGTAGCAGACGGGGAAGCGTCGGGAAAGACTCTTTGAGCAGGTCGGCTTTATTCGAGACGAAGTAAAGGTCCGGCACACTCATTTTTGCTCCTGGAGTGGCAGCGGGCAATTGAGTGACTAGGGGATCTGTTACTTGCTGAGCTTCCTTTAAGCTAATGTGCTGGCTGGTAAAAAAATGGTTTTCGGCGTAGATATCTAGTCGCAGGTCTTCGTCAAGGGGTAGGAAAAGTTCGTACCGTCCGCTTTCGTCGGCCCGCACGGTATCCTGTAGGTAGCGTCCGTGAGCAATTACGCCGCCAGGTAGGGGAAGGCCGGCTTCGTTGGTTATGCGGCCGTAGAAACGGGCGTAGCGACGTGGCTTACCACTACGGAGCAATACGCGTCGGTTGCGGCGTTCTCTTTGCCCGGTTCGCACTTCTAGTCGCCGTTCACCAAAATGTCGTATTTCTACGGCATCGGCTGGCCAGCCGGCGTCCAGGGCGGCGGCTAGGGTATTTTTACTACGAGCCTCGGCTAGGGCTTCGTTGGCATTATTTGAACCAACTGCATCGGTATGCCCTTCCAAATACAACTCCAGCTTGGCCGGGCGGTCGGCAACCAACTGGGCGACGGCCTGAAGGGCGGTTTCGTCAAGCACATCACTGCCAAAATCGAAGTAGATGGTATCCGTTCGGTGCACCTCCACACTATCCACGTAGCCTACCACTTGGGCGCGGCCGCAGGTGTAGAATAAGGGTGTTAGAAGTAATATGAACGAATAACGTACCAAGATCAAGTGGGATGAAAGACTTTAAATATAAAGGATTTTACCCGCTTTCTTAGTATTTCCCCACAAGATTTAACGGATCATTTGATCTCCTTGCTCTTCACCGGTGAGCGGGGCCAGCACCTGCGGATAGCGCCCTAAAGGGTTTCAGCAAATTCAAGAATTCGGATCAAGTCCGCATGGTTTTTGGGATTTAGCTTATTTTCTTTGATGAAGGCCTTGATCTCCGTTTCCGAACCAAGGGCTTTCGCAATGGCTTTGGGCTTATAGGTTGTTGGCCGCCATTTTTCGTCAACGTATAGATAGAGGAGCGGAGAAGTAGAGAACTTCTTACTTGCTACATGCTTGCCAGCAGAAAACCCTTGATTTTCAACCACGGTAACCTTTGGTTGAATAGCGGCGGTTACTTTTTTTCCCTTATAAATAATAATGGCATATTTATCAGGATAATCTGGTAGTACGCCATATACAAGGAGAGAGTTGGCCGCTTCCGTGGCGAATTCTACCCGAGGGAAGTATACCGGGAGGATTTCTACCCAGGCTTCCTCTTTTTTAAATTCCATGCGACCAGTGAAAGCGTTGTAGTTGATGTTTGGCAGGGCATAGTTGTTCCCAGAAGCGTCTCTTAGCACTGCATTTTGAAACTCTTTCAATAAGTAAGGCTCTCCAAAAAAATCATCATAGCGTTCTAGTGCGATGGCACGGAGAGATTCATAGAGGTAGTCTACTTTTTCATCGTCGTTCAAGATCTTAAATTCTCCTTTTGTACTTGCTAACAGAGGACGGTCGGGAGAATCCTTCTCGTTAACCTTTTGGCGCAACTGGTCCATTAGCCTTACTTCCAGGTATTGTCCCAGAAGACTAGGACAGAAGAGAGGGAGTAAAAAGAGCAGAATTATAAAGCGGAAAGTCATCAGTCTTGGGTTTTATCGTGAATACTAAAGTAAGAAAACCCCGCCATGAAACTTCACGACGGGGTCTTCTATATCCTATAACCACGGCGGATTAGCAGTTGCAGCAATTATTCTGCTCCAGGTTGGGGTTACGGTCGATGTCGCGCTGCGGCAAGGGCCATACGGCATCGCAAGCTTCGTAACCGTCAGGGCCTAGTACTTCTTCGGCACGATCAGTACGGCGGAGATCCCAGAGGCGATGTCCACTTTCGAGGGATAATTCTACGAAGCGCTCTTGAAGAATAAGGTCTTCGAAATTATCAGCGTCCAACGTTAAATCAGCTAGACCTGCACGCTGACGCACTTGATTGAACCAAGCATTGGCTTCATCGAAATTACCAAGGCGCGCGTTGGCTTCGGCGAGAATGAGTACCATTTCAGCGCCACGCATCAGTAAGAGAGGGTCGTCTTGGTTACCAGAAGCAGAAGAGAAATCATCGTATTTTACTCCATATAACTGACCATTACTCAGGGAGGCGAAAGTAGCGGCGGCCCTAAGGTCACCATCTTCAAATGAGCCCACAAGTTTTGCGCTCGGAGCGATACTGCGCCGTCCTCCTAAAGCAGAAGGAGCGTAGAAGAAGGCTAGGCTGTTACCATCCGCTTTACTGAACTTGATGTAGAATAGTTCATCATCAAGATATTCGATACCGGTCAGGTCATAATCTGCACCCACGGCAGCAGTAGCAAAACTAATGGCATCTTGCCACCGCCCCTGATACAGTGCTATGCGGGCGAGATAACCGTTAGCGGCGGCTACGGTAGCCCCTAAGGAAGCGCCATCAATAAGGTTGTCTCGAGCGAAAGTGAAGTCACTAATCGCCTGGGCGTATACCTCAGATTGCGGGCTGCGGGTAACATTTAACGCATCCCCAACTGCGTCGGAGCGGGTAGGGGTAAGCACGATAGGTACATCTCTCCAACCTTGGGTGAGTTCGAAGAAAGCGATTCCACGCGCGAAACGAGCTTCGGCAAGCAAGCTGGTGCGAATGTTTTCAGCTTCATTAAGTGAAGGGTCGTCAACGGA
This sequence comes from Bacteroidota bacterium, assembly GCA_038750915.1. Taxonomy (GTDB): domain Bacteria; phylum Bacteroidota; class Bacteroidia; order Chitinophagales; family Saprospiraceae; genus Neolewinella. The sequence goes on along the minus strand of JBCDGT010000525.1, from coordinate 403 downwards.
AGGAACGACATCAAGGAAAGCGTTGGCATCATTAATCGTCGCGTAGTGCGAAGTGAACATGGTTGCCAGAGTAGTATTACTCGTAATGACATTGTAAATGTCGAATTCTGCACGAGTAGGGAAGGTCCCAGTCCAGTCAGCTTCATCACTGAAGTATTGTGAACCAGCGAGATAGCGGTCAAAGTTACTCGCTTGCAGGCCACTGTAAATACCGGCGCGGGCACCTTGTGCGGAACGCAGATTAGTAATGGCAATAGCAGGATCGATGGAATCATTTGGGTTTACCTCTTCCAGGTTGTAATAGTCCTCACAACCGGTAAAGATTAGCAATCCGACTAAGGCCAGGGTATACTTAAAATATGTAGTCATTGGATAATTAGCTTTTAGAGTCCAAGGTTAATAC
>JBCDGT010000524.1:0-3708 GCA_038750915.1 Bacteroidota bacterium | reverse complement strand
CGTCGTTACCCAAAAGGCAAGTATGCCCTCGAAACGGAGCGGCTCATTGCTGGCCTGCGAGAAGAGGTAAAGCGCCGCGCCCTAGCGGAGAAAAAGCGGCGGGATTTCTTCACCAAAGTGTCCCCTCTTGAGATGCCAGGCGGGGCACCTCTCGGGAAAACCCGACAAGAGGAGCCGGGAAGTCAAGAAGAGTTTCAAGCCTGGTGGGGCCAGCTATCTCCGGCTTGGCAAAAAGCCTTTTTAAACGAAATTGGCCATTTCGGTGATATTGGTGAAAAACAAATTCAAAGGATCTTGGGGCTCCGTGTTCTAGACGTAAGCGGAAACCCTGGCATTACCGACCTGGAGCCGCTCCGACACATGGCTTCGCTAAAGACCTTGAAAATAAGCAATACTGCAATAAGCGACCTCAGTCCGTTGGCCACCGTTTCCGCCCTACGGACAGTAGACCTGCAAAACACCCCGGTACAAAGCCTGAAGCCTCTGACCCAGCTGAACAGCTTACGGACAGTCCTCTTTAGCAAGGGGCCGGTGCGGGACGCACCGGCTTTCAGAATCGCCTGTCCGAGCTGCGAACTTATTGCGAAATAATCCTCTAGCAACCCATAAAACACTTTTGTATGAGCAAATTAGAAAGACAAGATGGTATTCTAGCTGGCGTTTGTGGTGGCCTGGCCAAACAAATGAACATCGACCCTTGGATCGTCCGTATTGGGGTAATAGTTGCTACCTTCTTTTCCGTCGGTGTACCGGTACTTCTCTACATTGTTGGTGCCGTAGCCATCCCCAAGGCGCCGGGCCTGCCGGCCGGGCCTCCCCCACCCTCCAAGCTCGCTGATGGCTCGCCGCCGCCCGCTGTCGGCACCGTCTTTTGTGGAAATTGTGGTACCAAGAATTCCGTTAGCGATCGCTTCTGTAAAAACTGCGGTCACGATTTACAGGCCTAAGTTATTCTCGCTATGGAACGTAAAGTCTTAACTCGCCTTACTCCTTTCGAATACCAGCACCCCTTCGATCGGCAGGCACTGATCACCATGAAGCAGACGCCCGGCTTTCCGGCCCTGATGCGAAAGGTTTCCGAATATGGCCTAGAGACCTTCTCCCGTATCCAGTATACCGGTAGCTGTTTGAAAGTTACGGAAGATAACTTCCCCGAGGTGTACGAGCTATTCCTGGAGGCCTGTCGGATCATGGAGGTAAATGAGGTTCCGGAGCTCTACATTACTAACGGGGAGAAAATGGCCGCTACCGTAGGGGTCGAAAACCCCATGATTGTCATCACCTCCGAAATTGTCGATCAGATGACCACCGAGGAGTTACTTTTCGTATTCGGCAATCAGCTGCACCTGGTCAAGAGTGACAATCTACTTTACTACCAAGTGGCTCTCATCTTACCGATCGTTGCGCAGGCTTTAGAATTGTTTCCCGCTGGCTTAGGCAATCTACTAGCCCTAGGCGTTCGTTATTCCGTAGCCAACTGGGAGCGTATGGCGGCCTTTTCCGCCGACCGTGCGGGGTTGCTCTGCTGCCAGGACACCGACGCGGCCACCTCCGCCCTAATCAAACTCGCTGGTCAACCACTCCGCTATTACGATAAGATTGATATCGACAGTTTTAAGGAACAGGCCCATGATTTTGATCGCTTCGATTACGGTACCTACAATAAGATTGTCAAGTGGTTGCTCGTAACCCAAAACACCCACCCCCCCTACGTCATTCGCGCCGCCCAATTCTTTGCTTGGATCAAAACTGGAGATTATCAGCGAATCTTAGAACGCAAAGCCGTCGTTCACCAGAACGACCCCTACAAATGCGGCTACTGCGGCGCTAAATTAAGTGGGTTGGAAAAGTTCTGTACCAATTGCGGTAATGCCGTTACCCAAGTCTTCGCCGACGGCTCTGCTCCAAATAAAAACCAATGTCACAACTGTGGGCACATCATGAAAGAAACCGATAAGTTTTGTACTCGGTGTGGGACACCAAGAAGAGAAGCTCCGCCAACAGCGGAGAATCCACTACCCGTGATAGACCCTAAAGATTTAGTTTAACCCATAAAAGGAGCGGAGACCACCAGGTCTCCTAACGGGTAGAATGGCAGACCTGGCGCCCCTTTCTTTACTACCGCTAGCTATCTAACCGCTCTTTTGCCAGCCGGAGCCGGTAGCCGATCCCCGCCATCCAGAAGCCGAAGAGGGTCCAGCCGATGATGATGGGATAGAACACCATACGCATAGTATTGTCGAGGTCTTCCCCGCCGAATGCGGGATTTCCAGCCGCGCCGGGGTGAAGCGAATTACCCGAAAGACGCGGCAGGATATAAATCAACGGAATCAAGCAAACGAAAGCGAAGATGTTGTAAGCGGCGCCCAGGCGAGCGCGTTGCTCGGGGTCGGGAAAGGCGGCGCGCAGTACGAAATAGCCGGCGTAAATCAGCAAGGCGATAAGGGTTGTAAACTGCTTGATATCCCAACTCCAGAAACTGCCCCAGGTATACTTGGCCCAAACGGCCCCGGTCACCAATCCAAGCACGCCAAAAAGCATCCCAACGCTGGTGAAAGCCACCGACCAATAATCTGCCTTATCGCGTAAGCTGACAACCCCCGGCAACTCATCACTGCGCTTGCGGGAGCGAAGAAGGTATTTGATGGCATACACTACAGCCGCAATGAATACGAACATCATCGCAAACCAAAGAGAGACATGAAAATAGGTATTGCGAATAGTTTCTGCCAAGTGACCACGATAAGGGAAAGTTGTGATGGGGGTAGCCGTCAATTCTCCCTTTTTAATCGCCGTAGCCTTCCAAGGTGCCTCGGCTACAGCCAGTGAGGGAGCAGCATTCTTCTGTCTAACGCTGAGTCCTATGGGATCAACGAAGGCACCATCGGCAGGCGAATTAACAATGATGGAGAAGGTCTGCTTTTCCGCCGTGGGGTCTGGCAGGAAAGCAGGGAGATCGAAGGTGAAAGAAGCGTGCCGATCATCACTAACGCTGACGGTGGTTGCGGCGATGCCTAAGCCTTCGCCAGCTCTTAACCACGCTTGCACAGCACCTGCGTCCGCGCCCTGAAATCGTGTGTTATACCCCACAACTTTGAGTTCTACTCGCTGTCCTAATTCCGCCGCACGGGGGTACACCGAAACCAGGTTAGGCTTCAACGGAATTAATAAGCCCGCCAGCAAGCAAGCTACGATTATCAGGATTGAAAGGGCTTTCCACCAGTTACGATGCATAAACCGCTCCATTTGCCACGTACGGGGGTTCCACCATTTATAGCTCCTTATACTTTCCATAAGGCAAAGGTAGCCAGCACCGAGGTGCTGCTGCAACAAAGCTGTTCCAAGCGGGCAGAATATTGCCTTTTAGTGACTTCGAGCAGGATGTAATCGTTGATCGTTTGGAACTGCTTAGGCCATCGGATAGGTCTAGTTCCTATCTTCCATTGCCTTCGTTAACCGATCAACTATTTTAGTCCCGATCGCCTGCCCCCAGGCCTGCCCCACTTGCATACTAGCTTGCATGACTACAGGTTGCTTAGCCGTAATGGCTTTGGTCATCGGGTGACTAAAGTAGGCCAACTGGTGGTCAATTTCTGCTTCGGTGTAATTATCCAGGTAGACCTGAATGAGTTTTGGCTTCAAGTCAGCGTAGCCCGTAGCATGTATCTCCTCGGTGAATTCCTCCCAGAAAGTAGCGGACAACTCATT
>JBCDGT010000523.1:0-3708 GCA_038750915.1 Bacteroidota bacterium | reverse complement strand
GCCTGGCGCTGGGAGTCATTGAAGTAAGCAGGTACCGTGACTACGGCCTCGGTTACTTCAGCACCGAGAAAATCCTCGGCGGTTTTCTTCATCTTTTGCAGCACCATAGCGCTGATCTCCTGAGGCGTGTAAAGACGTCCATCAATGTCTACCCGAGCTAATCCGTTGTCTCCTTTGACAACTTTATAGGCTACGCGGTTGACGTCGTTACCCGATTCCTCGAAACGCATTCCCATGAAGCGCTTGATGGAAGCCACCGTACGCGTGGGGTTGGTAATCGCTTGCCGTTTAGCGGGCTCGCCAATCTTGCGTTCGCCACCATCGAGGAAAGCGACAATAGAGGGCGTCGTATTGCGGCCCTCTTCATTATAAATCACGGTAGGCTCGTTACCCTCCATCACCGCAACGCAGCTGTTGGTAGTACCGAGGTCGATTCCGATAATTTTACTCATGTTATTGGATATTTTCGTGTTCGTAAGTTGAAATAGTCACGTAGAGTAAGCAATCTGCGTGCCGAAAATTTCCTCCAGCAGTTAGCTGCCGATTTTACGCTTCACCCATATTCTGCCAACTTTGTTGTCAGCATACCTTCCTGACAGGTGCCAAAATGGCATAATATGCGGGCGCGGCCGCTGGTGCTGGCTGTGTTAGCGGCATATTGGAGGCAAAGTCGGTCTCGCGTTGGCAGAAGGTATGGGACCAGGGGGGAGAACACCCATTGGTAAAAGAAAGAACCAATAATATCCACCTAAAAATAACCGTGCCCTTTGACTAGAGACCAAAGGGCACGGATAAGAATCGATGATTGAAAGAATAATACGAAGGGGTTTTAGCTGCCGGTTAGAGCTAAAGACCATTCAAGCAAGGTGATGCCTCCTAGGCAGCACTAGCTCGGAGAGTTTCCATATCGCGGACCAAAATCCGGCCGCGGTTAAAGTAGATGAGGTTTTCTTTGCGCAGCTCATTCAGTACGAGGGTAACTGTTTGTCGGCTGGTGCAGGTAATACTGGCAATATCCTGGTGCGTAAGACTATGCTTGAGCAACATTTCGTAGCCTACTTTGCGGCCGCGCTCAGCAACAACTTCGTAAAGGAAGTTGACAATGCGGCTGCGGGCATCCTTAAAGATTAGGTTCTCCAGTTTGTTCTCCGCTGCCATCATCCGCTTACCGAATAGGTGTAATACCCGTTGGCTGAAGGTGGGATTCTTACTTAAGATGCGCTGAAAATCAGCCACCCGGATCGTGTAGTAATGTACCTCTTCCTTTAAGGACTGTGCGGTTTCATTACGGCTAGACTCGCCAACTAAGGCCAACTCTCCGAAAATGGCTTCGGGGTGGATAAGTTGTTTGATCACTTCTTTACCCTCATTATTATGGGTACTGATTTTCACCGCTCCCATGGAAAGCAAATAGATGTGCTCGCTAGCCTCCCCCGGCTGGTAGATAATCGAGTAGCGGGGCTTTTTCCGGAACTCCATCGCTTCGCTCAGTTCCATTTTTTCCGCGGCAGTAGTACCGTCAAAAAGGTCAAATTGCTCGAGGAGATTGATTTTAGCGGAGATATTCATGACAATGGTTTTCTAGTCCGGTTGTTTAGGCAAAAGACCGTTCGGAAATAGTAGTGATATACCCCGTTTCCGTCGGTAGTTCTGCCCGTAGGACACCAAAAAACCTTTTACCCCCCAAGCTGGAAGAAAAAAATTCTGTTGACCCGCTGGCTGTAAAGCCGAGAAGTCACAAATGTTACTGTAGCACCCCTGCACCTTCTCGGTATAGCTCCGGTTCCGCTCCGGTACAAATGATGACCGTACTTGGTACGTTACCGCCAATCCCGCCGTCAATTACCGCATCGACCCGTTTTCCGTATTGCTCATAAATTTCGTGGGGATCGGTGTAGTACTCCGTAATGTCATTACCGGTTTTCAGGCTGGCCGTCAGGATTGGACGGCCGAGGCCGCGGACTAAGGCATCCACGATGTTGTTATCGATGATCCGAACTCCAATGGTTTCCTTGCGGTTTTTCAGAATTTTTGGCGTCTTGTTGTTCGAGTTCAGGATGAAGGTAAACGGGCCCGGTAGGTTGTGCTTCATAACCCGGAAAACGTCGTTGCTGATGGTCTTTGAGTAATCCGTTACCTGGCTGATGTCCTGACAAATAAAACTGAACATTGCCTTAGCCGGGTCAATCCCCCGTATTCGCGCCACGCGTTCTACTGCGTTCTTATTGGTGATGTCGCAGCCGATGCCGTAGACGGTATCGGTCGGGTAAATGATCACTCCACCATCCTCCAAAATGTCGATCATTTGCTGGATGAGACGGCCCTGTGGGTTGTCGGCGTTAATGGTAACGAGCATACGCGTTTGGTTTTGGTTTATGCCCTTAATATAGGCTTAATGTTAGGAGATCATGCTTTTGCCGCCCTAAATTTTAAGGGCAACGCGCAAACCTGATCAGGGGAAAACGAGCAGTGTAAAGTTACCGTCCAAGCCGCTACCGTCTGGCTAACCGCAGAAGTCGCTGTTAATCAAGCTTAAACCGCAACCAAAGCCCGAGAGCCAAACAAGTTTTTCTAAAAAAAACGCTCTACTACTTGTGTAGTATTACAAGTGTAGTATATCTTTGCAACATCACCATAAGCCCCCAAACCAACCCAAAAAGAGTGCCATGACCCCAAATACGCCTTCTGAGGCCCAACTCGAAATTCTGGATTTACTTTGGCAACACCAGCCAGCGACGGTCCAGGACCTGCACGACCGTTTAACGAGCCGTCGCCAAGTCAGCTACAATACGGTGCTGACGCAGTTGCAACGCATGACCAAGGCGGGCTTTGTAGTCCGCAATACCGAGCAGCGCACCCACACTTACACTGCGGGTGTTGCCCGGGAGCAGGTGGAACAAAACCTCTTCAACCGGTTGGCCGACACAGCCTTTGGCGGCAGTAAAATCAACCTTGCCATCCGGGCACTGGGTAACGAAACACCCACCCCGGAAGAGCTGGATGAAATTCAGGAGTGGATCAACCGCCAGAAGAAATAATCATGGATTGGAATACCCTTTGGCTACCAACCGCTACGGCCTTTGGCCTGGCCCTACTGCACAGTCTTTGGATCGGTGCCTTGATCTACGCTGCGGTACAAACCCTGTTACCCGTCATGCGCACTGCGGGTCAGCGGCACAACCTCGCTTACCTGGGTTTATTGGGCCTGGCAACGGGTTTCGCCGTTGCCTTTTACCAGAATTTCAACTACACGCCAGTATGCGAAAACCTGACGGCTACCAGCATTTCGCTGGCGGAATTGGGCCTCAACCTTACCGGATCAGCTCCGGAACAAACTGGAAAGGAGCTCACCTTTCAGTTCTTGTCCGGCCTGGCTCCCTGGGTCTCTTTGGTGTACCTTTTTGGTCTCCTCCCGGCAGCAGTTTACCTGCTGCGTGACCAGCGGCGGGTTCACTTCCTCAGCACCACTGGCTTAACGGAATTGCCTGGCTCGTGGACGAATAAAATAGTCCAAGAGCTCAGCGATCATCCCGCAACCAAACGGGTAAAGACCTACTTCAGCGCCCACGCCAATGAAGTAATGACGCTCGGTTTTTGGAGCCCGGTGATCGTCTTTCCGGTTGCACTGATCAACGCCCTGAGCCCCGAAATGGCCCGCACCATCCTCTTACACGAAATCGCCCATCTACGGCACTACGATCACTGGCT
>JBCDGT010000522.1:0-3722 GCA_038750915.1 Bacteroidota bacterium | reverse complement strand
TCCAATATTTCTGTAGCAACTTCACCTTCTTCTTTGCCTTAACCTGGTTATTTCCTTACCTCAAGGAAACCTATCAGCTCGGGGCTCTGGAAGCCGGCTGGTACACCTCTGCCCCCTTTATCGCCGGTGCCCTAGGCAACTGGGTTAGTGGTGGAATGATCGACGTACTCTACCGCAAGGGTGATTGGGATCTTTCCCGTAAACTCCCTGCAATAATCGGCTTCTCGTTAGCTGCTATTGGATTGATTGCCAGCCTTTTCGCCGGTTCGGCCTTAGTAGCGGTCGCCTGTCTATCCGTAGCTATATTTGGTGCAGACATGACCCTTCCCCCTTCCTGGTCCTTATGCGTTGACATTGGGCGCCGGAACGCAGGTGCTGTGTCCGGGACAATGAACATGGCCGGTAATTTGGGATCTTTTCTAACCGCCCTAGCCTTCCCTTATTTAACTGATTGGACGGGAAGTGAGCAAGTCTTTTTTTACGTAGCCGCCGCTCTGAACGTCATCGCCATTGGGCTATGGTGGCGGGTACAAGCCAGCCGTGGCATGGCCTACTAAACGAGCACAAATGGTAAAGATAGCATGCATTGGAGCCGGGTATTTTGCCCACTTTCACGTAGACGCCTGGGTGCGCCTGCCCGGAGTAGAGCTGGTCGCCATCTGCGACCAAGAAGAAACTAAAGCCCGCGAACTAGCTAATAAATTCGGGATAAAAAGGGTCTACACCGATGCAGAAACGATGTGTCGTAATCAAGATTTTGACGTAGCGGATGTCATTACTCCCCCTTCCACTCACCTGGCTTTAGTCGAATTAGTCACCCGTTACGAAAAACACGTCATTTGCCAGAAGCCGCTAGCCCCCAGCATGGAGGAGGCGATTAGCATTCATCGCACCTGCGTCCGCGCCCAGAAACGCTTTATGGTCCACGAAAATTTTCGCTTCCAACCCTGGCACCGGGAGCTAAAAAAACAAGTAGAGGCTGGTGCCATCGGGAATGAATTGTATACCATCACCCAGTACGTTCGTATGGGAGATGGCTGGCCGGAGGATGCCTACCTCGATCGCCAGCCCTATTTCCGAACGATGCCGCGTCTACTGTTGCACGAAACGGGCATCCATTTCATTGATATTCTCCGGTACTTAGCCGGAGAAGTAACCCAAGTATTCGCCAAAACCCGCACTTTCAACAAAAACATCCTCGGAGAAGACTATGCGCTAGTCCTCCTGGAGTTTGAAAATGGCGCCCAGGGTCTGATTGATGGCAACCGGTATAACGAAGCCAATCATCCCAATACGCGGTACACCTTTGGCACGACCGTCATCGAAGGCAAGGAAGGCACCCTCAGGTTGGATCTAGACGGCAACATCAGCCTACAAAGACTAGGGCAACCGCTCGAAAAGATCGATTATTTTCACGAAGATCGCGGCTTTGCTGGGGACTGCGTTCACGCCCTACAAGCTCATTTCTTAGAAGCCTTTACCGCAGGAAAGCCCTTCGAGACCAATTGGAAAGAATACTATAAGACCCTAAAGGTACTCGAGGCTGCCTACGAAAGTGCCAACCAACGACTCCCCGTTGAGCTATAAATTAGTGATCGCTTTAGGTAAATCAGGAGCCAAATAGGCTCTTCCAACCTTATTGGTGCATGTTGCCTTAGTCGTATAATTCAGAATTCCTCAGTATAAAAAACGGCCGAAAGAGCGCTGCTCTTTCGGCCGTAATTCGACTAATTAGTAAGGAATGACCTACTGATTAGTAGCCAGGATTCTGAGGAAGTACTTCGGGTCCCTGAAGATCGATCTGTCCCTGTGGGATCGGGTAGTAAAGATCTTGAGGGGAACTAAAGTCAGCACCGAGATAAGCGATGGGCAGAATCTGCTGTTCATTCGCGATAATCCGGTCGAGCTCTTGCTCAGCAATGCCCCAGCGACGGAGGTCGAAGAAGCGGTGGCCCTCACCACTAAGTTCTAGCTTGCGCTCCATCCGTAGGGCGGCGCGTGCTTCGTCTGCACTGGCGAAAGCGGCATCGTAGGTATTGATTACGTAGTTGGCCGTCTCCGTTCCATCGGCCCGGGTAAGTGGGCTAGCAGCGGCACGTTCCCGAATTTGGTTGATCAGGGCACGAGCAGGCTCTAGATTACCAAGCTCAATCTCCGTCTCGGCGAGCATCAGGAGTACGTCAGCATAACGAATGATATTGTAGTTCATACCACCGTAGCCGGCCGTCCAGGAGGAACCGTCGGAAAGGCTACCTTGCTGCGCCTGGTAGAAGACGAACTTCTTCGGGCTGTAAGGACCTGCGTAGGGCTGGTCCCGAATGTAAGGCTTACCGGGGTGGTCACCCCAATCGAGGTAAGGAATGCCACGGCGACCTACGCTGTGGTCTAAGCGTGGGTCTACGGGGCCATCATCAGGCGTGAAAAAGGTTTCGGGCTTTTCTGGATCGAGGCCTTCGATACCTTGGTCATGCTTTAGCTTATTACCGTCAGCGTTTTGGCTATTGTCAAGTAAGGGCAGCCCATCCACCGTACGGAAGGAGTTAACCAAGTCGAAAGAAGGCTGGAAGAATCCACAGCAGCCACCAGGGCCATTCTGGATGAAGTTCAAAACGAAATCGGGGTTAGCGTTCTGGGTAGCACCGGTATTTACCGCAGCTTGTACGGCGAATACGGACTCTTTACTATTATCGAATTCCGCATTGAATGCATCGGGGTAATAGTCGAGTAGACCGTAAGCCTGACCATTAGTCGTCTGGCCGTTGTCTACCACCATCTGGAACATATTATTAGCCTCACCCCATTTGTCTTGGAAGAGGTAAGTTTTGCCCAGGTAGGCGGCGGCAGCCCATTTGTTGGCACGACCGGCTTCGGCCTGGGTCTCAGGCAGGTTGTCGAAAGCGAACAGGAAGTCCGCTTCAATGTTTGGCCAGGGATCAGAAGAAACTACTACTTGCTGCTCTTCCAGGGTTAAGCCTTCCATCAGCCAGGGAACCCGGTTAAAGGAAATTTTTAATTGGAAGTAGTAATGTGCACGTAAGAAGCGAGCCTCAGCGGCAATACGAGTCCGGTCAGCATCAGTAATGAGCGGATCCTGAGAAGCAGCCAACAGCGCAAGCGCTGAATTGGCACGGGTTACCCCTTCGTAGAGGCCATTCCAGCGGTCACGGGGGATACGGGAAGTTGACTCTAATTGGTACTGGACGAGTTCGTTGATATCGGTGAAGTCACCATCATTAGTGCCCTTATTGGCTTCTCCGCCTTGGATAGAACCATTGGCCCAGTTAGAGGCACCACCAAAGTAATTGTTACGGCCACCTAATTGAGAGTATGCCCCTAGAAGAAGCCCCTCTACACCCGACTTCGTAGCGAGTACAGATTCACCGAGCGCTCCCCGTGGGGCAACGTCAAGAAACTCGTCACTACAGGTCCACAGGAAACCGCCCAAGAGGACTGCCGCAAGCGGAACAAGGAAGAAACGTGATATTGTTTTCATTGTATTATTTTATTGATGATGATAGTTTAAAAATCTAATGCGATGCTAAAGTTGAAACTCTGCGTTACCGGATAGTTACCTACATCTACGCCAAAATCGGTGTCAGCGGATCCACCAACTGCGGGGTCAAGGCCCTCATAGTTGGTAATTGTGAAGAGGTTATTAGCGGAAATGGCTAGTCTCAAGTTCTCAATTCCACCGCCTAATGCTCCATCAGGTAACGTATAAC
>JBCDGT010000521.1:0-3744 GCA_038750915.1 Bacteroidota bacterium | reverse complement strand
GTAAAAAGGCGCCGACTTTGGTTATTCGGCAGTCGCCCTTGGTTGCCTGTATCTTATCGGCATCTTTATTTACGCGCATAGTCCGGAATTTCCACATCCGGAAAATGTTGTTGCGATACCCTGTCCGCTCCTGGCGGAAGAAAATTGGACCGGGATCTTCTAGATAGATCAATAAGCCGATCACCGGAATCATTACCGGAAAAACGAGTAAAATGACCAAGCTGCTAAAGATGATATCGAACGTGCGCTTTACAACCTTGTTTCTTAGGTACATAAGGGGTTCTTCTTTATGGGTTAGCATCGTGATGTCTCCCAATTGGCGACCACGGTAGCCCCGGGTGAAAAGGGTGGTTTCTCTAGGCCCTACCTCTACGTCAATGAATTGAGATTCGCAGAGACGAACAATCTCTTTTTCTTCGGTTGGGGACAAGTCGCTTTCGAAGAAAATGAGTTTATTGATGTTGGGTCTACTCTGTAGGTATGCCTTTATGTCGGTATAGCCACCTAGGCTTTTTACGTCGTGTTGCTTAGTCTTACCGAATCTACCAACCAGTTCCGCACTGCCAGGAAAGCAGTAGTCATAAGCTTCGAATAACTGGGTAAGACATCCTTCTTTACCACCTACGACCACGTAGCGAAATTGCTCAAAAGGACTAACCTCCCGTAAGCGATTGAACACCCGACCTGCTGATATTAAAACCAATGCAATACCATGCGCTAATAGAAGAAATGGTGTGTTAGGGGCGTCTCCAAGGATGTTGTAGTAAAAAATTGACGTCAGGGCAAGTAGGAAAAAAAGAATTTTGAAAACCTTGGTTAATTGTTGCTCCATGCGAACACGTTCGTACCAGCGGTAGGCCTTAAAGTATAGGCAGAGACTACTCCAGGCAACGTTGACGAAAATGATCAGCAAAAAATTTCTTCCGGGGAGGGAAGCATAGTCAAGAATACCGTAAACGATGATGCTGGCAAGAAAAAAGGAGAGGTTGATTAAGAAAAAATCCGTCGCGATCAGGTCGTAACGATGGGGTACGGGTCTAATGCGTTTGTCCTCGCGGGGAATGCTCGATGGGGAAACTAAGTAGTTCATGTGTTAGTGTTTAGCGTGGTGTGTTGGAAAGTGACGTCTTAAATCGATTCAGAATATTCTCTTTGTTAAGCTTCTCGTCGGCAAAAGTTTGGGCACCAATTCGGTCGTTGGCCCGTTGGCCACTGAGGATGTCGCGAATACCCTGGACAAGTGCGGGGACACTCTCCGGAGCCACGATGGTACCTAGTTGGTTTTCACTGACGGTGTCGTATAGGGTTGATCCCGGTTCGGCGGTTACTAAAGCATGGCCGCCAACGGCCAGGATGTTGGTTAATTTTGAAGGCATTACCAGATCCGCCGCTGCTCGTTTCTGAAGAATCAAGTGAACATCCGCCGCAGCGAGTGTAGCGGCCAAGCGATCTAGTGGCTGTAGCGGCTTGAAGTGTACGTTAGTAAGGGACAAATCTTCAGCTTGGGCTACTAAGCGATCCTTTGCTCCTCCTTCTCCAATAATGATAAAGTGCAGCTTTGGCACGTCCCGCAATTGGTCTGCAGCTAGGAGGATATTTTCGAGACCTTGTTTCTCTCCCATATTACCAGCATACATCACCAAGTGGTCGTCATCTTGATACCCCCAATCTGCCCGGGCGGAAGCTTCCCGCGCAACGGGGTGTACCTTCGTTGCGTCCACCCAGTTGGGAAACATGACGATTCGGTCGGCCTTTAAGCCTTTTTCGGCAATCTTTGTCAGCATACCGGAGCTAATCGTGGACACCCGTTGTACCCGACGAAGTAGCCAGCGTTCGGCGCGCTCCAGTAAGCGAAGGAGCTTTTCCTGACGGATCATACCTAAGTCACGGGCGGCATCGACCTGTAAGTCTTGGATGTGGTTGATTACTGGAGTTCCTTGGAACCACTGGTGGGGTAGGGCGATGAACCCTAAATGGAAGGGTGGGCTGACACAAAGAATAAGGTCATATTTCCGAAAATACCGAGGAATCCAATAGCGCAGTGAGCTCAATACGAAACTGAATTCGTGGAGGATACGTTTCGTTCCGGTAACCTTTTTAGGGACGTATAGCGGGCAGCGTAAAACCTGTACGCCGGCCATACTCTCCTTGCGCCACCCTCCCCGGTAGGCGGGGTGAATCTCCCAGTTGGGGTAATAAGGAGGAGCAGTGATAACTTCTACTTCGTCGCCTTGAGCAGCGTAGAAAGCGGCCATTTCACCGGTATACTTCCCAATGCCAGTTAGCTCGGGAGCATAGTTGATACCGTAAATTAAAATTTTCATGTTGTTCTTGGGAAAAGAATGGGCGAAGTACAGTAAGGACGAAAAGGAAAAAAGGAGTGAGAGGTAACTTTGAAGCAAAGAGAGTAGCGCAACGCCGGCCTCTCACTCTGGAAAACCTATCTTGGTGTTGAGTAGATAGAAGTTAATAATCTTTCTTCCACCGCCCCTCGTCCTTCATGGGGGCGGTCCTTAATAATTTTTGCTGGCGAGCCGAGGCAGATCTTTCCTGCGGGCAAATCCTTGAAAACGGACGAACGGGCGCCCACGAGGGTGCCACGACCAATGCGTACCCCCGGGCCTATGTATACGTCGGTGGCAATCCAGCATTCGGGTTCGATGACTATGGGGTGTTGTTCGATTGGGAAATCGATTTTACCCGGATCGTGGGTGCCAGTGCAGAGGTAACTCTTCTGCGATACGACGGCGTGCTCGCCGATGGTGATTGGGCCTAAGCTGTACAACACCACGTCGTCTCCGATCCAAGCGTGGTCACCAATGGTTACCTTCCAGGGGAATTGAGTTTTCACCGTCGGCCGGATTATAACACCTTCCCCTACCGTAGCGCCAAAAACACGAAGTAACCATCTTCTCCAACCATAGAGGAATTGTGGAGAAGGGCGAAACAATACGGCTTCCACGATCCACCACAATTGGACTTGCCAGGCCGGGCGACCACGAAAACCCTCGGGCATCCTAAACCGACTGAGGTTCTGGTAGCGCAACTTGTGGGGTATCGTTGTTGGTTTCTGGCTCACGGTTCAGAAATTTATTGATGTCTAGGTCGTATTTGCTTTTTATGACTTCTTCCAGCGGAGAATGCTCTAATTCTTTTTTGATCTCTAGAATGGTAGAATCCACTAGAAACCGGAACCAAAAGCCCTGGAGGAAATGGAAAACGAGCCCTTCTTTTCCATCTAGAAAACCGAGCTTGAGGAAGTAGCGGTGGAATAAGTACAAAAAGCTGCGCAGGAAAAGTGGCGTGCGTTGAAACACCCTAGCCTTTAGCCATCGTTTTCGCTCGATGGGGTTACCAAAAAAGCGGGCTTTGACTTCACCCGTCTCTTTTTCCGCCAGAATAGATTCTACTGCTTCAAATACGGCCCAGCGGGCGTGGGAAATCGTAAAGTCCTTCAGGCTACTCATTACTCCGTCTTCCAGGTCTGCACCTTTAGCGGCTACTTTTGTGGGCCCTTCAACTACGAAGTGTTGGTCGTACACCTTGTGTTCACAGTGGCCCAGCTCCCGACGGTACAGGCGGAGATGATAAATGGGATGATATCCACCATATTTCATCCAGCGTCCCATAAAGATGGCCCGGCGGGCAAACATATAGCCGGTAACGGAATCATCATTTGGGTCAAATTCTTCATTTAGCCATTTAGCCATGGCTGGAGTAAGGCGCTCCCCGGCATCCAGCTGT
>JBCDGT010000520.1:0-3749 GCA_038750915.1 Bacteroidota bacterium | reverse complement strand
GTGTGGAGTACTACTCTACTCCACTGAACAATCAGCGGATGCTGGACTTCATTAATAAACCCGAGTATAACTTCGATGAGAGCGGTAAGCAGTGGGCCCAAGAGTCCTACGACGTGCTCAGTAGCCGGATCGGAGAATTTGTCAACCTGAAGGATGAAATCGTCAGTATAACTACCTACGATACCATATACCCTTTCCCTAAAAATGTCGGTATCTTGATCAACGGTAATAACGGCAGTACCTCTGAGCAATTTTTACTAGCCGCCAAGCAGAGTAAAAAGGTCAAATTATTCGGCACCACCACCTTCGGTGTTTTGGACATCTCTAACATGTACTACGTGGATGCTCCTTGCGGAGATTTCCAACTAGGGTATTCCCTCACCCGGAGCATGCGCATTCCCGACATGACGATTGACGACAAAGGCATTAAGCCCGATTACTACCTGGATAAGTCAATCCCCTCTCATAGCTGGATTGACTTCACGCAGGAGGTACTATCCAGCCAATAACTTTTTGCTTTGGGCGTGGCCGCAGGTGCCATGAGCAGGCTCAAAAAGCCAAACAAGAAAACTGGCTCTTCGAAGTGATCAAGTAACTAGTCTTGGTGTGCAACCAATTCTTATGATTCCCGTTTCGCCGGTAAAGAAAATTTACCATGGCAAACTATCTTATCGTAGGCGGCAGTTCCGGCATCGGCCGGGCGCTCGTAGATCAATTACTCACCACAGGGCATTCCGTGATGGTTTGGGCCCGAGAACCTCGCGATTTGCCCAGTTCGGTTACCTTCGAAGCCTACGATGTCGTGGGGGAAGCTGATCCGCCAAAAAGCAGTTTACCCGCCGAGTTAGACGGCTTGGTATATTGCCCGGGGAGTATTAACCTCAAGTCCTTTCGTAGCCTTAAAGCGCCGGCTTTCCGGGAGGCTTTTGAGCTTAATGTCGTGGGCGCCGTCCGCTGCCTACAGACCGCCGAGCGGGCTTTGAAAAAATCGGGTAACGGATCCGTAGTATTCTTCTCTACCGTTGCCGTGCAGCGGGGAATGCCCTTTCACGCCGGGGTAGCTGCGGCTAAGGGCGCCCTAGAAGGATTGACCCGCAGCCTAGCGGCGGAGTACGCTCCCAACATCCGGGTAAACGCCATTGCCCCCTCTTTAACCGACACGCCCTTAGCGGGCAAGCTTCTCGCCACTGAAGAAAAACGGCAGGCAAGTGCGGAACGGCATCCCCTCAAACGCGTAGCGGACGCCTCTGAAGTCGCCGCCATGGCCGCCTTCCTGCTGAGCAGTCAGGCGGCCTTTATGACGGGGCAAATTGTTGGTATGGATGGTGGCTTAGGAGCGATTTAAGTTGTGGTGGAGGTACTCCTGCTAATTGACACTAATGGGGCTTAAGGTATTCCCAGTAACCGTCATGTTTAACCTATTGGTATTGGGAATAATGGGGGTTGGCCCCTTGTATACTTTCCAGGTCGCCAGGTCTTTCCACTGAATCTCGTAATTGGTAATGGCGCCTTGACCGGAAATGGTTTGTTTACCGGAACCAAAGGTTTTCCAGGCAGACCACCCCTGTTTCGTCGCTACCCGAAAAGAAACGGTCCACATACTTTTATTGGTCAGGCTAACGGAGTAGGTGACGGGCGGTGCTGGCCGAATGTTAGGGTTGGGCCTGGCTTCTTCTGGTCGTCCAAATCCCTTCTGGAAAATAAATTCCTGCCGACTGCTTCCGTGACAATCCGCCATTCTTATTCCCGTAGCGGGCGCGCCAGCCTCTTCGGCGGTCACTTCCAGGCAGCGGCCGGTTTCCCGATTCCGGATAGTTAACCACCCGTACCGTGGGTCGGCCTTAATTTCCCATTGCTGATAATAGTCGGCGGCATTATCCGACTTACGAATCAGTTCCGTTGCGTCCCAGCCTGGGTCAGATACGTTATACCGATCGTCACGAACGGTGGCTATCTTATAAAAACCGTTACTCAGCTTTCTAACCGTGAACCACTGGTAAGAATCTTTCTCGGCGGCATCCATACGGAAGTGGCCATCGTATTTATAGTACAGCTCCAAAACCTGGTCGCTGTACCGATCGGAGAGGTTGACGTAGCCAGACGGGATATCCACCTGCGCACTTACTGTACTTAGGGATAAGAAGACTAAGAATAGACTAAATCCACCAATTCGGAGCATCAGGCGGGCAACCATGCTAACGCTATAGTTACCTTTAGGATGCTGGCCATGGGCCGTTTCCGCAGCATTATTTGTTATAAGGGAAGTTAAAGTTGGAGAAAAGAAGGTAATCATGATATAAACGGATTCTGTGATTTAAATTATTTAGATGTATTTCGAATCCCCCTTTGACCGGAAGCTATTTCCGCTAGGAAGGCGTCTTACTCCTTAATGGGATTAGGATGAAAGAAGAAATGAGGCGTTTCCTCTAAGGCAAAGGTGCGCTCAACCAGAAAAGGAGAATAGCATACATCCTTCCACTCACTGGAACTATCCAGCAATACCGTAAAAAGACGAGGAGGCATTTTACCAGCACTTGACCGATAAATGCTAACTAATTGATAATCAATTATCTATTTAACTACTACTCTAAAAAACAGGTGGTGTATCAGCTGTAGGTATGAATCGTAATAAATTGGTTGAGGGTATAGGAAACAAAGGAAGCGAAGGCATATCCTAATGGATGAAGATTAGGAATGGGTATTAATGTAGGTGCGTTTCCCGATCAATGTCGTAGGTAGAAATACGGGATTCGCCAGTTATTTTCGCTTGTTTACCGCCACATTCGCCCCTGAACAGCTACCTTATGCGCCCTAAGGATGCGGAGTTTACCTATGCAAAGGAACGGTCGGAACAAAAAACATTACCCAGGGCTATTGCTCCTTATGTTCTTCCTATTGGCAGGATGCCAGTCTACCCCTCCAAACAGCGAGGTGGTCCCTCCCGAAACTATCCAAGTTTTAATTAACGGTCAGCCGGTAAAGGCAGAAGACACCTTGAATCTTCTTCCTCTCCTCCGGCTATCGCAAGAACAGCTAGATACTTTACAGCAATTGACTTTCCGCTTGAAAAGCCCCGTTGATTTGCGCCCCTTGTTATTCCTTGGTTACGCCCAGGACGTTACCATAAGCGGTAGTGGTCCACCCGTACGCATTGGCACGGTGGTACCAGTAAGCAAGAGTGGAGGATGGCCAGAAATTCAGTTTTTCAAACGGCAAGAGGGGTATGCCCCTCACCTCCCACTATTCCTCGAAGCTGGGCGGGAGATTACGTTAACGCTTAGCTTTCAACAACACATTCAGAAACCAACACCGCGAGCCATCGGGCTGATGTCGCCCGCCTATTTGAACCGTTATGCCAACCGTGGCTTCAGTCATTTCGCCAATGGCATCTTCCAGGGAATGATCTGGGTCCTTATTCTTTATCATCTGTTGCTATTCCTATCGGTACGGGAAGCATCCTATCTCTGGTATTGTGCCTACATGGTTTGTATTTCGGCTTTAACCTTAGGAGATGTGGGCTACTGGCAGCGCGGGTTATTTCAAAACACCCCTTTACTTGGCTGGCACTTATTCCAGCTTATTCAGTACATCACGGGCATCATGACCCTTGTTTTCATGCGCAGCTTCGTCGACCTGAAACGACTGGACCCGCGACTGGATCGGACCGTCCAATGGTTTATCCTCGGTAACCTTGCTGTCCTCGCCTTAGTAGCCTTATGGTATTTTCCTACTCGTGACGGGCGCGGGTT
>JBCDGT010000519.1:0-3751 GCA_038750915.1 Bacteroidota bacterium | reverse complement strand
GCAGTAGATGCTGCCATGAAGTATGCCGCTAAAAACGACGTATTGTTGGTACATGCTGCCGGAAACGATGGTAAGAAGCTTACACTCACCAATAATTTCCCTAACGATACTTTTGCAGGGAAGAAGAAAACGGGTAAGACCTGGATTACCGTAGGGGCCTCCAGCGTCAATTATGACGACGCGCTCCCGGCCAGCTTTTCGAATTATGATAAGAAGTACGTTGATGTGTTTGCCCCTGGCCACCGGATCTATTCCACTTGGCCCGATAGTGAGTACAATGCTATCAGTGGTACCTCCATGGCCGCCCCGATGGTAGCAGGTATTGCCGCACTGCTGCGCAGTTACTTCCCGGATCTTAAAGCCGTCCAGGTAAAGGAGATTATTATGGAATCCGCTATTCCGGTAAGTTTAGAAGTGACGAAGCCTGGCTCCGAAGAGTCTATTAACTTCGCGGATCTATCCGTTACTGGAGGTTTGGCTAATGCCTACACTGCCGTGAAACTGGCCGAGCAAACTAAGGGGAAGAAAAAGAAAGTGGCCAAGCGCGATGAGGCGCTGATGCTCTTCAAATAAACACCTTGTTTATCACTCTGAAGGGCTGATTGGAAAGAACCATTTTAAAAACGGTTCCTTCCAATCAGCCCTTTTGTCTTTTAAGGCTATAAAGTAGTGCCTTACCCTCGGAGGTCCCGACTTACGTCAGGGATGCTCGACAACCTCTTATTGTGCTTTTCAGCGGAGCAGCGGAAGACCTCGGAGTGTACTGGCGCAGTCAGTTCCTCCGAATGTTGGGTTTTCAGCAGTCTAAGTACTGACTTTTATTATACTACTCCCTACTTCTCTCATTCCGAGGTTGGTTTTCTATCTTGGCTCGTAAACTAACTCTGAAGATGCGTACTCTTATTCTGCTAGGCTCACTTTTATTGAGCACTGTTTCTTTCGCCCAGTCTTACCCCGCTACCGCCAAGGCCGCCGCCGCCATCGAAAGCAAAGTCATTGAATGGCGCCATCACTTGCACCAGAACCCTGAGCTAAGTAACCGGGAATTTGAAACGGCTAAATACGTAGCTAAGCACCTCAAGGAGCTTGGTTTGGAAGTGAAAACGGAAGTAGCCTATACCGGGGTAGTAGGGATTCTACGAGGTGGTAAACCCGGCGGTGTGATTGCCCTTCGGGCAGATATGGATGCCCTACCCGTCATTGAAGCGGTGGATCTTCCTTATGCGAGTAAGGTGAAGACAACTTATTTAGGGAAAGAAGTGGGGGTGATGCACGCCTGTGGTCATGATACGCACGTGGCGATGTTAATGGGGGCTGCGGAAGTATTGGTTAAGAGAAAAGCGGATATAACCGGTACCATCGTATTTATTTTCCAACCTGCCGAAGAAGGGCCACCCGTAGATGAAGGTGGCGGAGCAAAAATGATGGTTGAGGAAGGCGTTCTTATGGACTACGGCGTGGAAGCTGCTTTTGGAATTCACATCAACTCCCAGACGCCTATAGGCCACGTGAATTACAAACCAGGAGGGGCACTAGCGGCAGCAAACAGTTTCACGATTAAGGTTAAAGGGAAACAAGCCCACGGTTCAGCCCCATGGGCTAGTGTTGATCCTGTGGTAGCCGCAGCGCAGATCATTTTAGGCCTGCAGACGATTATTTCCCGTCAGACGCAACTGACTAAGGAAGCTGCAGTAATCACCGTCGGTAAGATTGAAGGAGGAGTAAGAAACAATATTATTCCCGACGAAGTAACCATGATCGGCACCATCCGAGCGCTGGACACCAAGATGCAAAAGGAAATCTTTGAACGTATGGAACGGACCACCACCATGATCGCCGCTTCCAGCGGAGCCGAGGCGACGCTTACCATCGACCCGGGCTACCCTGTGACCTACAATGATCCGGGAATTACCCGACACCTGATGCCTACGGTTGTTGCTACGGCAGGAGAAGATAATGTGCACCTAGTGCGTCCGATTACGGGGGCAGAAGATTTTTCTTTTTACGCTGAAAAGGTACCTAGCCTCTTTGTTTTCTTGGGAGGAATGGACCCAAGTATGGACAGTAAGGAAGCACCTGGCCATCATACACCCTTCTTTCGCGTCGATGATCGTGGCCTTAAACTAGGCGTTGAGCTATACGTGAATGTGGCCATGGATTACTTAAAGTCGTCCGTCAAATGATTTACGCATTCGCTGTTCTCTTACTAGTCGCTGGGGCTTACCACTTCATCAACCCTACGTTCTACTATCCCTATATGCCGGATTGGTTTCCAAAGTCGCTGGCCAACGCTGCGGCCGGGCTAGTCGAGATAGTGATCGGTATCGGTTTATTGGTGCCGGATTGGCGTACTTACGCTACTTGGGTGGCTTTGGCTCTAATGGTAGTTTTTCTTCCACTACACGTTGCCGATTTACTGAAAGCGCAGCCCGCTATTGGATCTAAGGGGGCAGCAGTGATTAGGCTTATCCTGCAATTCATTTTGATTTGGTGGCTTTATCGGGAAGGAACTAGTTCCTAGAAGCGCGGCGTCTAGCCACCAAGTTAAGGTCGTCCTAAATTCCATCGATTTTGGGTGGAATGACCCTTATGCCCGCATACTAATGTGTAATCCACCGTAGTTTTACATCTAGAGCCCAGAACAAAAGTTATAAATCATGGACATCATCCAAACGGAATTAGAAGCTAAAGCGGACCGCAACGGTAAGATCAGTGCGGGGATTGGCTTTATTCTATTCATTATTCTGCTAGTGATTCCGATGTTTTTTCATCTTAATCCTCCTCCCGGTGTACCGGGAATCTTGGTAAATTTGGGGGTGATTGACCAAGGACAGGGTGACGAAAATGCTGCTGCTAGTGCCCCCGCTGCGGCTACGCCGCCGCCTGCGCCCGCTCCTCCGGAGCCAGAGCCCGAACCCCAGCCCGAGGAGGAAACTGCTCCACCGCCGCCCGCTGCTGCACCCGAACCCGCCCCGCAACAACGGGAGGTAGTACAACAAGAAGATCCCGCGGCTATTGCTTTGCGGAAGCAAAAGGCAAGGGAAGAAGCCCAGCGCCGGGCCGAGGAGGCAGAACGCCAACGGGAAGCTAATGCTGAAGCCCAACGTCAGCGCGAAGCCCAGGAGGCGGAGCGCCGCCGCCGCGCGGCGGCCGAAGCGGAGCAGCGCCGTTTGGACGCCGAAGAAGCTGCTCGCCAGCGTAAACTGGCCGAAGAACGCGCCGCCCGTGAAGCTGCGGCTAATGCCACACGTGATCAAATCGGTGGCTTGTTTGGCAATGGCTCCGGCAACGGAGATACCGGCAAACCGGGCAATCAGGGGGTGGACAATGGTGATCCCAACGCCGACCGCCTGAAAGGCATCTCTACCGGTGATGGTCGGGTCTCCGGCGGCTTGGGCGGACGTGGTGTACTTAAAAGCCCCGCCGTAAGAGAGAATTCACAAGTATCCGGTAGGGTAGTAGTCTCGGTCTGTGTCGGCCCTGACGGTAGCATCTCTGAAGCTAAATACACCCAAAGTGGTAGCTCTACCGCAGACCCCAACTTGGTACGTGCGGCCATCGCCAACGCTAAGAAATGGAAGTTTAAAGCCGATCCAACCGCCCCGCAGCGTCAGTGCGGTAAGATTACCTACGACTTTAAGGTACAGTAGTGGTACTTAGTAATTGGTAGTTGGTAGTTAATACTACACTAATTACCAAGTACCAACTACCAATTACTAAGTACCAACCATCAGGTCACTCTAAAACCAAT
>JBCDGT010000518.1:0-3752 GCA_038750915.1 Bacteroidota bacterium | reverse complement strand
TTGTGGAGGTAACGGCCCGTGAATATCCTGTTAGCTTGAACCTTGCCCAATCTGGTTCTCCCGGTAGAACATTTTCTGCTACCAGCGCTAGTCGGGTACCTTTTAATATGAGCCGAACGGGAGTTTATACGCTTACGGCAACCGGCCCCAACAACTGTACGGTAGAAAGGCAAGTATTCTTAGGTTCCAGCGGCAGTATAGCGATAGAAATCATCCAGGATGGTAATGGCTGCGAAGGCCCCATTACCTTAACTGCTCTTGTGTCGGGTTCAGACACCACTGGGCTTACCTACAACTGGAGCACCGGGGCGACGGAGCCCACGATAGTAGTTGATCTGGTCCCAGGGGAGCGGGAAAATATTTCGGTTGTGGTAACTAGCGAAACGGGCTGTATAAATGATGCAGGTATTTCCCTAGCGGTAGACTCTTTAATTGACCTAAGATTACCCCGAGTGACTGAGATCCCTTGCGGACAAGATACCGCTACCTTAATAGTGCCAGAACCGTTACCCGATTACACCTATACCTGGTTTGGCCCATTGAATCAAATGCTGGTGGGAGATAGTGTTCGGGTTACGATGACTGGCTGGTACGAAGTTGTCGGGCAGGATAATTCCGGGGAGGCATGTGGTTACTTTGGGCGTACCCGAGTAACTGACCCCAACCTTCCGGATGGCTTGTTTTTGGAACAGTTTGGCTCCGATTCCATTTGCGGCGGACAAGAGTGCTTCGGCGTTGCGGGCCTAGCTAATATAGATTACGAAGCCGTTGCCTTTGAATGGGATGGCCCGGCGGGCTTTGAGGCTTCTACGGACCCTCCACTTGGCCCATTCCTCTGTACTACTATCCCGGGAGACTATACCCTCACGATTCTTGGTCCTTGCGATACCATCACCCTTAGCTATACCTATGAGTCGCAAAGTTGTAGCTTACTTTCTGGTACTCTTTGGATGGATAATGCGGGAAACTGTGCTTTGGATTCCGAAGATATACCCGCTCCTAACTTTCTCATTGGGCTAACCGAAGAAACAAGTGGTCGAACCTACTACACCTTTACCAATGGGATGGGAGAGTGGTCGCTTGAAGTACCCATCGGGACTTATCTCATCGAACCGGTTATCCAAGAGGGGCAACCCTTTACGACCTGCCCGAATCCCACCAGGGTAAGCCTAGGTGATTTGCCCGTGAGTGGTGTTGACTTATTCCTGCCCGTACTAGTAGGTTGCCCCCAGCTGAGTACTTCCGTATCCCTTCCTTTCCTCCGTCGGTGTTTCACCAACTACGTTTTTATCGACTATGAGAATACTGGTTCGGCCGTAGCCGAAGATGCGGAACTAACCGTAACCCTCGATGATTTCTTCTTGGACGCGGAACCCAATATCCCCCCCACGAACCAGGATGGGCAAACCTACACCTTCTCTTTGGGGGATCTTCCTCCCTTCACCAACGGCCGGATCTTTTTCCTTTTCCGACTCAGCTGTCAAGCCCAACTCGGGCAAGCGCACTGTGTAGAAGCCGCCATTACGCCGGATGCGGCCTGCTTGCCGGACCCCAACTGGTCTGGAGCCCTAGTAGACGTTACCGGCTCAACTTGTGATGGCGATAGTCTATACTTCCAAATTGAGAACATTGGTGATGGCCCGATGACGATCCCCCTGAATTACGTTGTTGTGGAGGATGGGATCATGCTTTCAACCGAACCAATAGTGAATGGAATACTAGCTATTGGAGAAGTCATGGAAGTCGGCGTGCCCGCGGAAGGAAGTACTTATCTGATTATCACCAACCAGGAACCCAATGCTCCGGGGGCCACGCAACCAACGGCCGTTGCTGAAGGCTGTGGGACGAATGCTAATGGAGAGGTTACCCTTGGTCTTGCCAATCTTTGGGCCCTAAACGCTGGTAATCCCGCCCGAACCGTGGAGTGTCGCGAAAATGTAGGAGCTTATGACCCTAATGATAAAACGGCTATTCCAACCGGTTATGATGATGGCAACATCCCCTATGGCACCCGACTTACCTACGATATTCGGTTCCAGAACACGGGAACAGATACGGCTTTTACGGTAGTGATTCGTGATACCATCAGTGAAGCACTGGACCTAAGCACTATTAAGTTTGAAGGCGCTAGTCATCCAGTTTCGATGAGCTTGGATACACACCGGGTACTCACCTTTACCTTCGAGAATATTCAGCTCCCCGACAGCTCCGTCAACCTAGCGGCCAGCCAGGGAGTAGTACAATTCAGCATCGACCACGATTCAACGCTGTTACGAGGTAGTGTTATTAATAATGAGGCGGCTATCTACTTTGACTTCAATGCACCAATCATCACCAATATAAGTAGGCGGCGTATTGCCAAAAATGGCTTACCCGTTGGCGTTCATACTCCTGGAATTCTTGACCTGTCGGTATCCGTATTCCCCAATCCTGTCGATGGGCGCTTATTCGTGAAGTTGCCCATCGAAGAAATGAAGACTACCGACCAGCTCACGGTAATTGATTTGTACGGCCGACCGCTACTGTCCGTTCCCTACGGTCAGTCAGGCAATGGTTTGGTGGTCGATGGCCTGCCGGCGGGGTACTACCTTTTAGTAGTTGCTGATGCCTCAGGCCGCGCCCGTGGTCGGGCAGGCTTCGTCAAGCGGTAGTAGAGAGGTGGCTTGAGGTGGTGAAGGGAAAGTTGTGCTTATGGCAAACAATAGCCCTGGGTAAGTATTACTTTAAGGTGCGCCTAATTATTAGCAGGTAGTACCTACCACCAGACTCCTTCTTCATGACTTTCTCTCCCCAAATGGGTGATATTTACACGACAATGGGCATTTGCGGATTAGCTTTCGTGGTGTTGGTCTTCCTGGCTTTTCGGCTCAATAAGCTTAAGCATCCAGACCCTCGCCGTCGGGTATTGCTCCCCATGCTGGCCTATTTTTTTTCTCTGCTGGCCCTAATGGCTTTTCTTGGCTCCTTTTGGTCGGTCTTTAAGTATCCCACGGTAATGATTAGCGACCAAGAAATCACTATTGGGGAAGAAGTTTATCCCTTACCTCAAACCCGGGACTTACGTCTGGAAACTAATACGGGAAGTGGAATCGGGCCAGCAAATCGCGTATTATTGGTACAAACCAAGGACCGACGGACCTGGGCCTTTCCCGAGGATCGGTATCCGGTTAATGAAATGATGCAAGCCTTACGCAAGTAAAAGGAGTACGGACCTCCCGGTTCGCTTTTAATATTTTGGACTTTCCCCTGTTTACTTCTCCGCTGCCTTTGGTGGTGAGGTTCAGGAGCTATGAGCGTCCCCTACTTCCGCAAGAAACACTTTGGTATTTGCGCTAGCGCTGAAGGTGTACTTGCCTTCGGCGGCTAAAAAGGCGGTGCGGGAGGACGTATCTAATTGTAGCGAAGTTGCTGTATCCTGTAGTGCTCCTTCGAGTAATAGGAGGATGGCTGGTCCTTTAGCCGTATCGATGGTTAACTCTTCATCTTTGCTTGGAGTGGCTACGGAGAGGGAAAAATCCGGGGCTGGAGTAGGGTAGTGTTGCCAGCCGTCACCGCGGTTAGTGGGCGTAAGAATATTAGCGGTTACGGCCGAGCAGTCGGTTTTATCGAGCAGCTCGGGCACGTCGATGTGCTTGGGCGTGAGACCGCCGCGAAGTACGTTGTCGCTATTAGCCATTAGTTCAACGCAGGCGCCTTCTAGGTAGGCATGGGGGATGCCGGCGTCCTGAAAAATACCTTCCCCGGGGCGCAGG
>JBCDGT010000517.1:0-3757 GCA_038750915.1 Bacteroidota bacterium | reverse complement strand
GTGCGTTAGTGAAGCAAGGATAAACCATACCGATTGCCTTTTGATCAAGAGAGATCAAGCCAATTATAAATCCCTTCTATCAAGCGCCTTTACCGCATGGTCCACCGCCCTGGCCGTCAGCGCCATGTAGGTGAGGCTGGGGTTAACGCAACTGGCGCTCGTCATGGCCGCTCCGTCGGTTACGTAGAGGTTTTGACAGTTCCAGACTTGGTTATGCTTATTGAGTACGCTGGTTTTGGG
The DNA here is from genome assembly GCA_038750915.1 of Bacteroidota bacterium. Classification (GTDB taxonomy): domain Bacteria; phylum Bacteroidota; class Bacteroidia; order Chitinophagales; family Saprospiraceae; genus Neolewinella. The sequence goes on along the minus strand of JBCDGT010000517.1, from coordinate 3,517 downwards.
ATCACGGCCCATGCGGGCGGTACCCATTTCGTGGATGGCGAAGCCCGGGAAAACCTCCCGGTGAAAAGGCTTAATATTTTTCGCCCCGGCAGCTTCGAGCATTTCTACTGCGTAGGCCTCCATGTCTTTGCGCATCGCCTTTTCGTTGTCGCCAAAAGCCACGTCCATTTTCAGGGTGGGTAGCCCGTCTTTATCGAGCAGGTCGTAGTTGAGGGTAATTCTATTATTGGGGTTGGGCAGGCATTCCCCGAATCCGGCCATACCGATACTCCAACCGCCTGGCTGGGTAAGCGCGGCTTTTAGGTCGGCCCCAGGTTTTACGGAAAGCTCCCGTACGACGTGCTGCCAGCCACCACGACTACCACCACCCTGGTAACCAAAGCCTCGGAGGTAATCTCGTTTTGTTTGCTGGTCTCCCAAATTGACGAAGCGTGGAATGTAAAAGCCGTTGGGTCTTCTCCCTTTGTAGTATTTGTTTTCGAAACCTTCCATCGCCCCGGAGGCCCCCACGCTGTGGTGATGGTCCATTACGTTACGGCCAACCTGATCGTTATCGTTGCCCAATCCGTTGGGCTGAGCGGTAGATTTACTGGCCAACAGAATAGCGGCAGAGTTAAGGGCCGAAGCACAAAGAAAAACAACGCCTTTACTGAAAAACTCAACCTCCTCTCCGGTTTGCGTCATTTTTACTCGGACGCCCGCAGCCCGTTTTTTATCCGCGTCGTAGATCACCTCACGCACGGCGGCGTGGGGCAGTAAGGTCATGTTTCCGGTAGCTTCTGCTACGGGTAAAGGCCCAGAGTTACTGCTGTAATAGCCCCCGAAAGGGCAGCCCCGCCGACAGCGGTTGCGGTACTGGCAGTTGCCCCGAGTACCGAGATTTACAGCCGGGTCGTAGGCCGTCAGGTGAGCGACCCGTCCTTCGGAGACTCGCCGACCTGGGAAGACGGCATGAACCCCATCACGCAGTTTTTCCTCCACGCAGTTGAGGGGCATGGGTGGCTGAAAAGGACCATCCGGGAAATGCGCCAGGCCTTCGGCCCGGCCACTCACACCCACGAAACGGGTAACGTAGTCATACCAAGGTTTCAGGTCACGATGACGAATGGGCCAATCAATCGCAATACCTTCCCGGGCGTTGGCTTCAAAGTCAAGGTCGCTCAATTGGTAAGACTGTCGCCCCCACACTAAGCTACGCCCGCCAGTTTGGTAGGCACGGATCCAGTCGAAGCGCTTTTCTTCCGTGTAAGGGTGCTCACTGTCCTTAACGAAGTGATGGATACCGCCTTGCTCCATGATGTAGCCCTTGCGACTGAGGTAAGGATAGTCCTTCTGCTGTTCCTCTTTAGGGATTTGACCGTTGTAGGGTAATTCCCATTTGTCCAGATTGGCCGTTGGGTAGTCACCGTGTTTAATCTCGCGACCACGCTCTAACACCAGGGTTTTAAGTCCTTTACGGCAGAGCTCCATGGCGGCGATGCCACCACTGATGCCGGTACCGATAACAATCGCGTCGTAGGTGTTTGCTTCTTGGCCTTTCATGGCCGTAAGTTAACTAACGGCTGCTCCTTCTACCGCCTCAATTAGGCCAGAAAAGATGGCACGGCCATCAGTATTACCAATTAATGACTCACTGGCTCGCTCCGGGTGGGGCATCATACCAAAGACGTTGCGACCAGCATTACAGATGCCCGCAATATTCTGTACACTTCCGTTGAGGTTGGCTTCTGGCGTTAAGTCACCAGCACCGTCGCTGTAGCGGAACAATACCTGGTCGTTCGCGATAAGATCAGCAATGGTGCGATCGTCGGCGTAGTAGCGCCCCTCGGCGTGGGCGATGGGAAGGTAGATCACCTGGCCCGCTTCCAGCGCACTCGTGACGGCAGTGTTGCTGGTTTCCGTGCGGAGGTAGCAGTTCTTAGCGATGAACTTTTGGTCACGGTTCCGTAGCAAAGCTCCGGGCAAAAGTCCCGCTTCGCAAAGAATCTGAAATCCGTTACAAATACCGAAGACGTACCCCCCACGATTAGCAAAATCGATTACCGCCGTCATGATGGGGCTAAAGCGCGCTACCGCACCGGCCCGAACGTAATCGCCGTAGCTGAAGCCGCCGGGCACGATGATGCAATCATCGGTGGTAAAGCCATCCAGGTTGTCTTCCTTATGCCACAGTTTTACGGTCTCCCGGCCCATCACGGTACCGAGTACATGGACCATATCATCGTCACAGTTGCTGCCAGGGAATTGGATTACGCCGAATTTCATGCTTTGGGGTAGTTGATAAGCGGCAAAGATACGTTTTTGTGGGAGGGTAGACTAGTGATTGTCAGTGGTCCGTTTGCGAAGGGCTAAAGCCGCCTTGCCAATCCTCGGGACAACCTGGAGGCCGCCGCCCCTTACCCCAATTCAGCCAAAAACTCCACTTCCGTCATTACCGTAACGGTCTCTAGCGACTGAGCTTTTTTGAGCTTCGAGCCTGGCTTTTCGCCCACCACGAGGATATCAAGCTTACCGGACACGGCACTAACGATCCTTGCACCTGCGTTCTTCGCCCTTTCTTGCGCCTCCTTACGACTCATTTGTTGCAAGGAGCCCGTGAAAAGCATCGATTTCCCAACGAATGGGCCTTCCGTTACCTCCGCCTTCGGGCGGTCTTCTTCCGTCGGGCGGACGTTAACGCCCAGCTCTTCCAACTGTTGCAGCATGGCTACGTTCTTAGGCTCAGCAAACCAGGCAGTAACGTTTTGAGCAACCGTGGGGCCAATATCTTTAATGTTGAGAAAACGTTCCTCGTCCCACTCGGTGAGGTCCAGTACGTGTTCGATGTTCTGGGCTACGAGTTGGGTGGCCTTCTTACCAAAATGGTGGATACTCAGTCCGTAGAGCAAACGCCAAAGCGGGTTCTTCTTGGCCTTATCCACGGCGGCTTTCAGGTTATCGGCGGATTTATTCCCGAAGCCATCTAACACTGAAATCCATTCGTAGGGAAGCCGGTAAACGTCAACGATGGTGTTCAGCCAGCCGCGGGCGTGGAATTGCTCCACGTAGCGCTTGCCCATGCCATCGATATCCATGGCCGCTTTAGAGACGTGAAAAATAATGCGTTGTAGTACCTGCTGGGGGCACTCGTAATTTGGGCACCGCCAGGCGGCTTCCCCTTCACTACGTTCCAAGGTGGTACTACAAAACGGGCACTCCGTCGGCCACTCGATGGGTCGTTCACTACCATCCCGCAAATCTTCCAGTGGTTTGACGATGTAAGGGATCACGTCACCAGCACGTTCGAGCAGCACTTTATCGCCGAGGCGGAGGTCTTTGTCCTTAATGAAGTCTTCGTTATGCAGGCTCACGCTAGATATTGTGACGCCAGCAAGAGAAACGGGAGCAGTTTTCGCCACCGGCGTAATCGTGCCAATTTTTCCTACTTGGTATTCTACCCCTTCCAGGGTCGTAGTGGCTTGCTTTGCGGCAAATTTGTAGGCAATGGCCCAACGCGGATGGTGACTGGTATAGCCCG
>JBCDGT010000516.1:0-3763 GCA_038750915.1 Bacteroidota bacterium | reverse complement strand
TGTAAATGTCCGATACTGAGGCCACCAATTGGCGTGCGTAAATCCGCTGCCATTATGTCGGCTCGGCGGACACGTTTGGGATCACGGGTGCCTGCCGTCTCTAGAAAGCCGTAGCCGAGTTGGCGCACCCTCTGGAGGGTGCCTAAGCAATCCTCAGCCAGCTCTTTTTTGATGGTATTGGTGATTACCCCAATTCCGGCTACCGCTGGAGGCCATGCATTTCGGTGGGATACAGTGCAGCCCGGAAATACCCCCAGACCCATTGCTGTCATCAAGCCCTGCCGCAGAAAGCTACGTCGTGTATTTGAGATCATCCTCCTCCCATCTTTTGCTCCCAGGCCCAGGCGGAGCGCATGATCTCCTCGACGCCTTGCTTTGGTATCCACCCGAGCTCGGTGGCGGCGCGGGTGCGGTCCGCGTAAACGGCTACCACATCGCCGGCCCTACGCGGGCCTAGTTCGTAGTTCAATTTCTTCCCACTCACTTCTTCGAAAGCCTCGATGACTTCTAGTACAGTAAGGCCTTCGCCAATGCCCAGATTGAAAAGCTCAGGGTTTACGGTTAGCTTATCGGCTAACAAGTATTTGAGGGCAAGGGTGTGGGCGTTGGCTAAGTCCATCACGTGAATATAATCCCGGACGCAGCTACCGTCGCGAGTGTCGTAATCGGTGCCAAAAACCATCATTTTATCCCTTTTTCCCGCTGCAGTAGCGGTAATGACCGGAACGAGGTTGGAAGGCGGATTAGAAGGGTCTTCCCCTAGCCTGGCGCTCAGGTGTGCGCCGGCAGGGTTGAAGTACCGCAATAAGATGGACTGGAAATAGGGGTTAGCCTTACAAAATGCGGTAATGATGTCTTCTCCCATTTGCTTCGTGAGGGCGTAGGGGCTTTCCGCTTCCTTGCGGGGTGTTTTTTCGGTTACGGGTAATTCATCCGCATTACCGTAGACGGAACAAGAGCTAGAGAATACTAGGTTACTGCTACCCTGGGAACGGAGCCCCTCGAGCACGTTCATCAGGCTGTTGAGGTTATTGCGAAAATAGGCCAGAGGCTTATCGACACTTTCACCCACCAACTTGTAGGCCGCAAAATGGATCGCACCGTCGAACTGCTCTTTTTCGAAAAGTTCGCGGGTGGCGGTAGCGTCCGCTAGGTCGAGGGCATAATTCTTCACTCGTACTCCGGTAATTGCTTCGATGCCATCCAGTGCTTCCTGGCGGGAATTATGGTAATTGTCGGCACTTACGACTTCGAAACCATTTTCGATTAAATCAACAATGGTGTGGCTGCCGATATAGCCAGTGCCGCCGGTTACGAGAATTCTTTTCATTGGTGGGGAGTTATAGCAGTGGTGGTGGTAATTACTGGAACGCAAGGTAATCATTTCCCCCATCCGCTAGCCGAGATAATAACTAGACAAATTCCCCGCAATTACGGTGGATAATCGGTTTTATAGCTCCGAGCTGTAGGGTTGCTATGCGGCCTCAGAAGCACCGGTGCTAAGGGGTACTTTAGCGCCTGTATTACGCTTCGATTCGGGACGCCGACAGGGCGCGAATTGCCGGAGTTTACTAATGATGCAAGCGTATTTCTTCTTCTGGAATATCAATACCCATGCGAGCCATTAGGGCCGTGGCATTAAAGCTTTGACATACGCCCGGATGGAGTTTATAATCGAAGGTGAGTTGGTCGCCATCGGTTTGTACTTCCATGGCGAAGTTTTCAACGTGGCTACCAGACTCCCGTTCCAGAGCGGCGAGTTCGAGGTCGTGGGTGGCAATAATGCCGGCTCCCTTTTCGCGAATGAGTTGGCGGATCAGGGCCCGAGAGCCCGTGTGGCGATCGCGGGAATTGGTGCCTTTCAGGATTTCATCTAGGAGGAAAAAGACGGGCATCTGTTCAGGCTGCCCTGCCCGTGTGTTTTGGTCTACGGCAGCAATGATGGCTTTGAGGCGCTTAAGCTCAGCGTAAAAACTGGAGGTGGACTCGCTTAAATCGTCTTGGGTCCGCATACTCGTCCATACTTGCAATGGGCGCGTCCGCAGGTGCCGGGCACAGACGGGCGCGCCAGCCTGGGCCAATACCAAGTTTATCCCCACGGTCCGCAGCCAAGTGGATTTCCCCGCCATATTCGAACCGGTGACCAAGTGGATATGGCCATCGGTGCGCATCTCCAGGTCGTTGGCTACTCGATTGGTTGGATTTAGCAATGGGTGTCCTAGTTCCGTAGCTGAAATCTCCGATGCTTCGGTAAATTCTGGGTCTACCCAGCTTGCTTGGTTGAAGCGTAAGGTAGCCCAGCTGACGAGTTCATCCGTTTCAGCTAATAGCTCGAGCCAACGGGGCAGGTCGGCAGCGTGTTGGACCCGCCATTGGTCGAGTTTGCGCAGCCACTGCAGGCTCCAAAGGCCTCCGACTTCAAGGAGCATTGCGAACGCATTATACCGAACATCGAGTTGGCTGATGCGATAAGCCAAGGTTTTCAAGGCGGGTACCGCTTCTAGTGCGGGCTCTCCTCCCGGGCGGCTACCGATGTGGGTCAACAGGGCTGCATAGCCCCGCAGTAAGTTGCCCATCTCGGCCGTATAAGTATGCTCGCAGGGGATGATTTCCGCGTATTTACGTAGCATCCATGCGGTAGGAATAAAACCCAAGGCGCCTACGTACCAGGGGCCGACCAGTAGGATGAAAAGAATAGCTGTTACTCCAAGAAAAGGGGCAAGGAGCAAAATTAGAATATCCCAGCTACCGGCTACGACCGGCGGCCGGGCTAACCAGGTTTGGAGTCGGGTAAAATACGCCGGGTCATCCTTCAGCGCTTGGCCAATGGTTCGAAACTCGATGAGCCAATTTGGCTGGCTCATTAAAGCCTTACTTTGCACCTGCGTCCGCGCCCGCTCGGCAGCAGCTTTTGGGGCGAGTAAAGCTTTGGCAAGCGTCCTTTGACCGGGAGCGGTGACGGTACGATTGAGGAACTGAAAGAGGGAGTGCGGGCCGAAGACGTCGAGGTCGAGTGCGTAGGGGTGGTGGCCATCAAGAAAGGTCGCGCCGTCGGCAAAATGGCTGAAATTATGGTCTAATGCTGCCAGTTCTTCTGCGGCTAAGGCAGCCCTAATGGCCGCCGCCTTGGCCCGTTGGCCGATGGCCTGATGCCAGCGTACCCCCCAGGCGACTAAGGGGACCGAGATCAGCAACGCACCCAGGCCGATTAGCCAGGCGCTACTGAATAAAAAAATTAGGGCTGCTGCCAAGGCAAGAATCAGGAAAAGACGAACAATAGAGAGTCGCTCGAACCGCTTTTGCTCCTCGTTGGCAATCTGGTGTTGTTCGACGGATAGGGCGTGATAATAATGACGGGCTTGGCTCATTTCGCAAAGGTAGAACGAGAATGGCTATCTTCGTCCGCAGCAACCATTTCGTGGTATTTCTAAACCCACGATAATCGTTCATTGTTCGTCTTGTTCATGCTTCGTAATTACGTCTTTCAAGTCGCTACTCCCTTCAGTACTGGCACTGGCATTTATCTGCCGGCCCCCGGCCTAGTAGTTACTAACGAACACGTAGTACGGGATAACGCAACGGTGGTCATTGGTAGTAAAGAAGAGGACGAACAACTCGCCAAGGTGGTTTATCTCGATAGTTACTACGATCTCGCTTTCCTTAAACCAGCGCAAACATTTGATCTTCCACCTCTTAACATGGCTACTACCGGCTTGGAGGTTGGTATGGAGGTAATAGGTATGGGGCAGCACTTTGGCCAACC
>JBCDGT010000515.1:0-3768 GCA_038750915.1 Bacteroidota bacterium | reverse complement strand
GAGGGAAGTAAACATACGGTGGCCGAGCATACCGTTGGCATGTTGCTGATGTTGCTCAACCACCTCGGCCGGGCTGACCGCCAGATTCGGGACGGAGGCTGGGTGCGCCGGGGCAATGTTGGCACGGAACTCGGTAGCCTTACGGTTGGCCTCATTGGTTACGGTAATATGGGACAGATGACGGCGCGCCGCCTGGTAGGCTTTGGCTGTCGCGTGATCACTCACGATAAGTTTCGTGAAGATTATGGGGATGAATACGCCGAAGCCGTTTCCCTGGCCGAACTACAAGCCCAGGCGGACGTAGTGTCCCTCCATATCTTTCTGGAGGGTAATCATTATTACGTCAACCAAGACTGGATCGAGGCTTTTGCCAAGCCCTTTTACCTACTTAATACGGCCCGTGGTCTAGTGGTGGATACCAAAGACCTAGTTGCCGGGATGCAATCCGGCAAAGTGCTGGGGGCAGCCCTGGACGTACATGAATACGAAGAGCAAAGCTTCGTTCACTTGGAGCCCGATCAGTTGCCTGCTTCGTTTCAGTACCTACGCGATCACGATAATACCGTCTTGACGCCACACATTGCCGGCTGGTCGGAAGAGGCGGAGGAGGGACATGCCCGTACCCTTTTCGAAAAAATCACTGCGAAATTCGGCTAAGTGGAGTTATTTATCCTAACCATTGATTACGCGGGCACCTTCGTTTTCGCTATCTCTGGTGCCCTGGCGGGCATGAAGCGGCAATTCGACGTATTTGGTGTTTTTATCCTTGGGCTCGTCACTGCTATCGGCGGTGGAACGCTGCGGGATTTACTAATTGGGAGCACGCCAGTCGGGTGGATGCAGAGCAATGTGTACTTGTTCATCGTTATTGGGGCGGTGATCTTCGCCTATCTTTTTCGGCCGCATTTTCGCCGCCTCCGCCGTAGTATGTTCCTTTTCGATACCATTGGAATTGCCCTCTATACCGTCTTGGGCTTACAGAAAGCATTGGCCTTCGGACTTTCTCCGACCATGAGTGTGATGATGGGAGTTGTATCGGCCACTTTTGGTGGTGTTATCCGCGACGTCCTTTCGAGCGAAGCGCCCCTGATCTTTCGCAAGGAGATCTATGCTTCCGCCTGCCTGGCAGGCGGAGTACTATTCCTATTGATCGATTCCTGGTTAGGGGAGCAGGTCGGTATGGCCGTCGCGATTATTACCGTCTTCCTAATTCGCTTGCTAGCGGTGAAGCGGCACTGGTCCTTGACGCTACCAAACAGAAAATAAACTTACCGTAGCTTTTGCCGGAACTCAGCAAGCAGTTCCTGGGCTTCATTGGTGCCGTAGTTGCTTGGTCGCGCTTTCGCTAAAGCTAGGCCTTTTTCCGCCGCGGCGATGGCTTCTTCGTAGCGGCCTAGCTTGGCCAGCAGTCGCGCTTGAACGTGGCGATCCCAATACTCTTTTTTCGGGCGTAGTTCCACGGCTTGCGCGATCCATGGTAAGGCTTCTGCGTAGTCTCCTCCCCAAGTCAGCCGGTAAAGGGCGGCCCGGTAAAAGTCGTCGGCAGTGGGGCCGGCCAGGATGTTCTTAATGATTTCTTCCGTAGAGAGTTTGATGGGGATGGGCACCCGCGTATTTTCCCAACTGAGGGTCAGCAGCAGCTCATCGTCCGTCATATCATCCAGCGTGAAAGTGAGGCGTTTTACCGTACGTTCCGTCTTTTCGGGCACCACGATGATGGAGGCGGCCACCTTATCTTCCTCCCAGGGGTCGGGGGCCTCCCAATGGGTAAGGTCGGTGTAGAAGTAGACCTCCCAATGCTCTTTTCCGGGCTTGGTGAGTAGGGCGTAGGTGCCGGCTGGGAGGCGCTTGCCATCAACGAAAACATCGTCGCTAAAGGTCACTTTGGTATTCCGATTAGCCCCCGTACGCCAAATGACATCCCAAGGTTCTAGTCCTCCGAAAATGGTGCGCCCACGGAGGTGGGGGCGGGAGTATTCAACTTTTACTTTACTCTGTCCGACGACTTGTTCGATGGTCTGCAACGGGCTCAGGTGCATATACTCGATCTGGGCGCGGCCGCAGGTGCAGAGTAGGAGACAAAAAGCAAGGAAAGGTAAGCGGAGTGGCATGGTTTAGTGGTGTGGTACTTTACCCATCGGGCGTAGAGTGGTGTTGAACGGTCGTCGGCCGAAGCAGCTGTGAGCAGTCTGATTCGTCTGCCAACAAATCACTCGACGGACAAGCCAAGCTGCGCAAGACTCGGCCGACGAGCACATCAAACTAAATTTCTATTGCTCTATTTCGAAGCTTATTTTTTGGTGTATACCATGATCACTGCATCAAAGCCCTCGAGGTCCATTGCTTTTACGGCGGACTCTCGCTTGATGACTTCTACCCGATCAACCAGATCACGATCAAGGGCTCTTACGGTGGCGGCATCGGAGCGCTCATCGTTGAGGAAGTAGGCGGCCTTCATGTCTTCTGGTAATTCTAAGTGCAACTTCCCCTTATCCTCCGTATCGATGTGCTTAACTTCAGGAAAAAGCTCCTTTTCGGCCTGAGTAGGCCGGTGGCCTTTGGTGGTTATTCTAATGACGCCAGGGGAACCTTGTAGGCCGAGGCGCTTCAGGTCCTCGTCTTTTTTTAGAACATGAATAGTAGCAATATCCTTAGGGTCTATTTCATTCATCGCGTCTCCATCGTAGCGTTCGCCGTTTAAGAAAATAACCGGTTGCTTATCGTCATCTCCCTGATCACTGTGGATGATTATTTTAGCACCATCTTTCACGCTTTCGAATTTTAGTTCAGACTTTGTAGAAGGAGGTACCGTGTCCACTGTAGGGCAGGGCCGCTTTATCGCTAGTAGGGTAGGAAGCGAGGTACTCATGTTAAGGCTTGCGGGCAGGGGTAGTGCCTTGATTGTTTCGGTGGAAATAATTACGGGCCTATTATCTTCTCCGTGAGGAGTGCTAAGTAATACGGGGGTAGCGAGGGCTTCAGAAATCGCCATTAATTCTCGAGGAGTATTGTCGGAGAATCGTTTTTCTTCGTACTTCTCCACGGCGCGCTCGTAGCGGTCCCAAGAGCGGGAATCATTAGCAGCGGGTGGCTGGGGAGCGTCATGATCCCAGGTGGAAATAAGGTAAGTGGGCTCATTACACTTTTTGGCTTGGCCAGTCACAAGGCCCAGCGGCGTAGTGTCAGAGAGGTAAGGAATACTGGTCAGTAAGGCCTTTTGCTCTCCTAAACAGTCTGCTGCACCTGCGTCCTCGCCCAAATAAGCAAAGCCCAGGTGACCGCCGCCGAGTAGGATGAAAAGCAAAATGGAAAAAGTAAAATGATGGTCTTTTTGGCGCTGTTCTCCTAGGAAGAGTCGTTGGATGCGGGTCGTGAAATGGGTTTTCGTAGCAGACATAACAAGTTTGTTTGGGGGTATATGGGAGGTTCTAGCCACCGTTACCAGCGCCGAAGCGTAGGTGCGGCGATCGGCACAGTTGCCGGCCACCCAATCATCGCAACGGTGTTCCCGCTCCTGATCGATTAGTTGACAAATGGCGTGGGCGGCGGGGTGGTAGAAAAAGAAAATTTTGAGGAACTGTTGGGGGTAATTCAGCCAGTGGTCGTAGTGACGCAAATGGGCGAGTTCGTGCAGTAAGATGGTACGCGCCATTTCTGGGCTCAGTTCATTCACCAAGGCGACGGGAAAGACAATTACCGGGCTCCAGAAACCAAGGGTCATCACCTCGCCGGCCTTGTTGCTGAGGTAACACTTTACGCGGCGAGTAG
>JBCDGT010000514.1:0-3776 GCA_038750915.1 Bacteroidota bacterium | reverse complement strand
CTACGGTTAACGGTAACGAAGTATAATCGATGATAAAGAAAGGAATGGCGATTGAATAGACCAATACGGCTTGCCCAACGGTATAGAAAAACAGGGAATCGAACTCATTTTTGGGTTTGCTTTTGTCGAGAAAGTCCTCACCCGTAAACTTTGAAATAAACATCCCTAAGTAAACGATGCTTCCCGTGGCGATGAAGAGCGCCCATACAGTAGCTTGGGTAGATAAAGTAAGCCCCGCAATACCCACGATTGTCCAGGCGATTAAACCAGCAATGGGCGTTGCCAAGAATTTGCCGTTAGCAAATTCTTTTCTTTGTACTTCGAGTGTTCTTTCGGTTTGTGTCATGCTATGTGATGCTATTAGTATAGGTTGTAATCCATATTTTTCAAGTCTTCTCGGTACTTCAATTTGAGGTTCGCAATCTTAATCTTCTTCTCCGCATCACTCAGGTTGAGTGCTCCTTTTGTAGCCTTGATCTGTTCGTTTAGGCTTTGTCTAAGTTCGGCTTTCTGCGACTTTTTACCACCAGTGTGTAGACCTAATTTCATGGGCTATTGCTTTTTTCAATTGTGGGAAGGGAATACATCTTTATCAAGAAGCGATTCTCAAGGTACGTCGTGAGAAGTAAATATGGCATCATGGACAACATGCCTCGAATTGTTATGAGGTATCCCAAAATCATGACTTTGGTAGTTTTAGTAGGGACTGGCCCAGAGTTTTGCTACTCATTCTAAATTATCCCGAAGATGAGAGCATTTTTTCTACTTGCTATTTGCTTGCTATGCCTTTCCGCCTGTGAGCAAAGCAGCTACCAGCCACTTGACCATAATTTTACCCTTCAGCGCCTCATAATTCTCAACGACCAGCAAGAAATGTTGATGTCACGGGAAGACTCCGTCTGGGCGATGCCCTTTTTACTTTACCAGGACCGGCAACATGTTAAAGAGGGACTTGATAGTGTCGCCAATTCTTATGGTCTTACCATTACTGAGGTAGAACTACGCGGACAGTTCAGCTATCACTATGATTATCATCCCTACGCATCCCTGAGGAATTACTACTTTGCTCGCTACGTAAGTGGTACGTTAAAGATTACAGAGCCCGTTGCGGAAGCTAAATGGCTGCCGATACCCGAAGCTATTGAAAGGAATTCCATAACGTCCATTAAAGAAATTACCAGGCAAATAATGAATTACCCTGACGTAGTTTGGGGAGGTTCCTTCATGGTTCGGGAAGAGGGGGATGAGCACCCAACGGAAATGGTGGAGGAATTTTATGTGCTGTTTAAGCGGGAGTAATACTAACGGACCAAAGCACGAAATTGCTAAAGTGGACCGGAAGGTTCACGCTTCTAATCTAACTTCAACACATCCAAAAACGCCTTTTGCGGCACTTCCACCTTACCAAATTGGCGCATTTTGCGCTTCCCGGCTTTTTGCTTTTCGAGGAGTTTTCGCTTACGCGTAATGTCACCACCGTAACACTTAGCCGTTACGTCTTTACGCATGGCCGAGAGGGTCTCACGGGCAATGATCTTAGCGCCAATGGCGGCCTGGATGGCAATCATGAACTGCTGGCGAGGAAGTAGTTCACGGAGCTTCTTACACATGCCCCGGCCAACGGCCTGGGCCTTACTGCGGTGTACCAGGGCACTGAGGGCATCGACGTTTTCACCGTTAAGTTTGATATCCATCCGCACCAGGTCAGTTTCCTGGTAATCCTTGGGTTGGTAGTCGAAGCTGGCGTAGCCGCGGCTGATGGATTTCAGGCGGTCGTAGAAATCGAAGACGATCTCCGCTAGTGGAAGCTCGAAGTGAAGCTCTACCCGGAGCGGACTGAGGTAAGTCTGCTTCGTTAGGGTACCCCGCTTTTCGATGCAAAGATTCATGATTGAACCGATATAGTCAGTCGTGGTAATGATCTGAGCGTAGATGATCGGTTCTTCCACCATTTGGCGGTTGTTCTGCTCGGGCAGTTCTGCGGGATTGCGAATTTCGGTGACCTTGCCTTTGGTGTCCGTGACTCGGTAGGTAACGTTCGGGACCGTAGTGATGACGTCCATCCCAAACTCCCGGAAGAGGCGCTCTTGAACAATTTCCAAGTGCAGCATCCCCAGGAAGCCACAGCGGAAGCCGTAGCCAAGGGCGGCCGAAGTCTCGGGTTCGAAAATCAAGCTAGCGTCGTTGAGTTGTAGTTTTTCGAGGCTGTCGCGTAGGGGCTCGAAGTCGTCGTTGTCGAGAGGGAAAATACCGGCGAAAACCATTGGCTTTACTTCCTCGAAGCCGGATAGCATCTCGGCGGGATTTTCGGCTAGGGTTACGGTATCACCAACCTTGATCTCAGAGCTGTTTTTTACCCCCGTGATGATGTAGCCGACGCTGCCGCAGGCTATTTTCTTTTCCGGCTTGGGGTTGATCTCCATGGCACCCACCTCATTGGCGGTGTAGACCGCATCGGTAGCCAGAAATTTTACGTCCTGCAGTTCTTTGAGCTCACCGTTCATGATCCGTACGTAGGCAATTACACCACGGAAAGGGTTGAAGACGGAGTCGAAGATCAGTGCTTGTAGTGGTGCAGCAGGGTCGCCGCTGGGGGCAGGAATACGCTCTACTACGGCGGTCATAATCTCTGGAACACCGATACCGGTCTTACCACTAGCTTCGATGATGTCTTCTCGGGCGCAACCGGTAAGTTCGATCATTTGATCAGCCATTTCTTCGATCATGGCCGTTTCCATATCCACCTTGTTGAGGACGGGGATGATCTCCAGGTCGTGCTCAAGGGCAAGAAAAAGGTTACTAATCGTCTGGGCCTGAATTCCCTGAGTAGCATCTACTAGGAGCAAGGCGCCTTCACAGGCGGCGATGGAGCGAGACACCTCGTAGCTAAAGTCTACGTGTCCGGGTGTGTCGATCATGTTGAAGACATACTCCTGCCCGTCCGTATGCGTGTAGTGCATCTGGATGGCGTGGCTCTTGATCGTAATCCCCCGCTCGCGTTCGAGGTCCATATCGTCGAGCTGCTGGTCCATTTTTTCCCGTTCGCCTACCGCTTGGGTGTAGTCGAGCAGGCGGTCAGAGAGGGTACTCTTGCCGTGGTCAATGTGGGCGATAACGCAGAAGTTACGAATGTGCTTCATATTGGGCGCGAAGGTACAATTTTTTAGTCTGCTTAGGTAGTTTGTAGGTGCAATGTGTTAACGACTGGAGCGGACCTGACAAAGGCTAGACATAGACTCGTAGAGCGGGCCATTAGTTACTATAGTTGTAAGAACAAGACAAAGGGAAACTTGTTGTGGGCGCCGGCGCGCAGGTGCCTAGGATCGGTTGACGCACGTTCCACCTGCGAGCGCATTCGGAGCATGCATTTGCCGACTCACCAAAGCACTGTCATCCCTATCCCATTACTCGTTGCGCCCAGCATTAGATGTAGGCCGCCATCGCGGCTACTAGCGATGAAATAGTTGACGAGATCAAAAACGAAGAGGAAACCCCCTTGGAGCATAATCGACTTGCCAAATCCACGCAACCGCTCTTGGTTAACCCCATTCCGTTTGGCGCGTTCGGTGAGGTAGAGCCCGCCGGCGATATAACCGAGATCGAGGCCAGCGTTGAAAAGTAGGATTTTCTGGAAACTCTGGTGTTTCTGGAAGCTGGTAGCCAAATCCCAGCTCGATGGATCTTGTCCAGTAATACTAAAATACCCGATGCCTGCAATAGCGAGGTTTACGCTATTCCAAAGCGCGTTCATTTCGTGGAAGTAGCGGGTCTCTCCG
>JBCDGT010000513.1:0-3791 GCA_038750915.1 Bacteroidota bacterium | reverse complement strand
CTTTGACATTATTCGCTACAGTTTGAAGAAGGAGTATCGGCCCGAGCATATTTTGTATCAGGAAATCCTATAAAAAGGAGCTAGGACTACGCGTCTTGACTTCGTCAAGACAGCGGAGGAAGGATACCACGTTAAACGAGTACGCCATTAGGGAATACTGCTTGGCTAGCTATGCTACCGGCGCACATTCCTAATGGCGTACTCGTTGTTTTGGATGTTTCCTTCCTACAATACTGACGAAGTCAGTAGAGTAGTCTATTTTCTAAGGCTTTATAACTTAATCAACTTCTCCGTCAGCTGAAAGTCGCGGCCATTAATTCTCAGTAGATACATTCCGCTGGGGAGGCTTGGATCGCTGAGGTCAATGGTCAAAGGTGTCAGGGTACCGGCCATTAATTCTAACTGTGCAAACTGTTGTACTTGTCGTCCAAGTTGATCTAAGACCTGAACCGAAATGGTTTCAGTAGCGTAAGGGATGAGGCGTAGGGTCGTGATATCTCTGGTTGGGTTGGGACCAACATTCCACTCTAGGCGGTCGCTAGCGGATACTTGCTCTTGGGTTGAGCTGATCAGGGCATCGCCGAATACGTAGCGGGTGTCTAAGAAGTAGTCTGCGTACAGTAGTTGTTGGTCAGAACTGGTAGCGCGGAAGCGGATTTGGTCAACGACCTGTTGCTGACTGATTTGAAAGAAACCAGTTCCAGAAGAGCCTCCAATCGGATAAGCAGGACTACCCGAAGCACCGTAACCGGGGGTGAGCCCTCCCTCGGTAAATGGTCGGGTGAAAATTCTAGCTTCGGTATTCGTTGAGTTGGTGGCATCAAAAGAAATGTTGACGCGTTCTTCGGTCATGAGCCGGGCCGGAGCCGGTGGGCAGGTAACAATATTAGCGAGAGGGAAGCGACCGAAGAAAATCTCGTATGGATAAGAGATGGTGAGTAAGTTCTCCGTTTGGTCAGCATTGTTGACAATGATTCTCACGTTGTCCATCCGTTGGTAGCCGCTGGTGATGGTGAAAGAACAGTCGTCAATACCACTACCAGTGCCAATAACGGCGCTACCGCAGCCAGCGTATTGGGGCGTTAGCTCCCCATTGGTCTCTGGCCGAGCAAAGATGCGTGCACCACCGGGTTCGGAGATCTCGTAGTTATAGGAAAAGGTTACGTTTTGTCCGTTATCCGGGGTAGCTGGGCCACTGGCGACAACGTCGGTTACTTTTACGGTACTCCAGTACCAGTTAACGGGCACGAAGAATTCTTCGTATTGGGTGCTTTGATCGGCGTTGAGGATGGTTACCCGCAGCTCATCAACGCGGACATTAGTACCACTGTTAATCTGGAAATTAGCGGAGGCCGCTCCGGAGCCGGTGAAAAGTGGCGAACCACTTGCACTGTAACCCGGGGTGAGGCCACCGTTGGTGAAGGGCCGGATGAAAATGCGGCAACCACCTGGGTCAGTACAGTTGTAAGCGTAGGCGGTTGTAACGCTCTCGCCGAGGAGCATGGAAGCCACTTTTTGATCCTCGCTAAACACGAAGGTGTTAGCGCCGTGGTCGCCGAAGATAAATTCTACGGGAATCCAAAATTCTCTTAGCATTTCTGATTGGTCGGCGGTTACGACCCGCACGCGGATCTCATCAACAGTTACCGCTCCTGAATTGATGGTAAAAGTACCGGCAGCAATGCCATCTCCACTAGGGTAAAGCGGCGAGCCACTGGCGGAGTAGCCGGGCGTTAGTGCCCCGTTGGTGAAAGGGCGGGCGAAAATGCGCACACCGGCGGCTTCGTCGGTAGAGTATTCTAAGGTAATGGCCACATCATCGCCAAAAGCAAAGGCACCGTGGGTACCCTGGGGAAGTTCAAGCCCGCAAACGTCAGCAGAAGCCCAAAGGCTGATGGATAAGGCGAATAGGATAAAGGTAAATATGGATTTCATAAGGGATGGTTGTTTATCCCTTATTCACGCCAGATTGAAGAATGTTACTGGGAAGATTGTTAAAATTTGCTTGAGACCCAGGATGTCTTACCCCGAGGTCTCGGGGCAGCGTGGGAAGGAAACGCCTATTTATCGTGTACGCAAGTAGGAATAGTTTGATGCAGTTAAGTCTAGATTTGATCTCCTAAGATCCTTGGTTATTCCTACTTGCGTACTCGTCTTGTATGGTATCTATCCCGTAATGCTGACGTAGTCAGCGGATAAGTCCTGGTTCTTAAAAGCGACGCTTCTGCCCACTATACTCCATCGTATCTCCCTTACCAAATCCGTAGCTGAATCCAAGGGTGATGAAGCGGCCACGAATCCGATAGCTGTAGGCGTTAAAGTCTTCTTGGAAGGTGAAGTTTTCGCGGAAGCGGGAGGCGAAGGCATCGCGTACGCTGAAGTTGACGGCCCCTTTGCCTTTGAAGAGTTTTTTGCGGATGCCAAAGTCTAACCAGACGTTTCCACTTACCTCGCCTTGTACGGTTTCGAAGCTGGAATTATACTGGCCGGTGGCTTCAATTTCGAAGTCAGCGGGTAGCTTGCAGCGGCCAGTGAGTTTGGCATTCCATTGCTCGGCGTTGAAATCGAAGGAAGTGCCTTCTAGCTCGCCTTTACGGCTAAAATAGTTGAAGTTGACGTCGCCATTGAAGCTGAGGATTTTGCTGACGTTGTACTTGCCGTTTAGCTCTAAGCCAGTAGCGGCATTGGTGCCGATATTGAGTGGGGTGGTGGTCGTAACCCCATCTTCGAAGAAAGCGATGCGTTCAACGACCTCAGTTGTGAAACGGTGGTAGACACCGAAGTTGAGTGATACATCTCCCAGGATAAAGATGCTGTTGAATTCGTAGGAATCCGTAAACTCGGGGAGTAGATTGGGATTGCCAACTCTAATGTTAAAGTCGTTGCGGATATTGAAAAAGGGATTTAGTTCCCAGAGTCGTGGCCGAAAAATGCGACGGGAGTAGCTGGCTTGAAAAGAAACGGCTTCGGTGAATTTGTAGGAGACAAACCCGCTGGGGAAGAGATTGGTGAAATTCTGGTCATTGGATTCGCCGGTATTGACGAGCAGCGTTTCTAAGTCAGTGTTTTCTACTCTGACCCCAGCTTTGAGTCCCCATTTCTTCCCTTCGTAGGCTAAGGAGCCGTAGAGACCAAAGACATCTTGGTGATATTCAAAGACGTTGGTAAGGTTGGGGTCCTCAAAGAATACGCCATTTTCGAGATTGGAAACTGCGAAATCATTCGTAACGTCGTTGATGATGGCTTGCCCACCAGTCTCTAAGGTAAACCCAGATCCGAAAGGGCGAGTGTAGTCGAGCTTAAAGGTATTGATCGCCTCAGAAAAATTGGTGCGCGTACGTTGGTCGCCGTCGCGATCAGCGCCGCTGATACTGCGGTCGGTGAACAGCGAAGACTGGTCCTTTCCGAAGAAGCGACCAATAGCGCTGAGGAGGAGGTCGTGGTCTTTATCGTCCTTGAAGTCTCGCTTGTAATGGAGTTCGTACTGTGACTGTGGGTTGGTGGCTTCGGTGGTTTCTTCGCGTTGCCACTCGGCGATGGTGCTGCCGTCGGCGGCTACTTGGCGGAAGGTAGTCGCGGAGGGTTGGTCTTCTACCTCGTAGGCGAAATTACCGGAGAGGGTAATGACGTTACGCTCGTCGATGTAATAATCCGTACCAATGACGAGGTTGTAAAATTGCTCATTGCGGAATTCTTCGCCGGAGGATATTACGCTGCGGCGGGTGTTGAGGTCCTGGTTAATGTTTTCCGTATCCGTAGGTAGTTCGCGGTAGCCAACGCCCAACTGACTG
>JBCDGT010000512.1:0-3792 GCA_038750915.1 Bacteroidota bacterium | reverse complement strand
TAATTAGTAGTTGGTAATTGGTAGTTAGTTTTAGCGGACCAATTACTAACTACCCACCACCAAAATGCGCATACCCTCCGCAGCCCAAATACGAGCCTTAGACGAAGCGACTACCCTCAACGAAGGAATTAGCAGTACCGACCTAATGGAACGGGCCAGCCGCGCTTTCGTGCGTGCCTTTCGACAACACTATGGGCCGGAGCGGCCGGTGGCCATCCTGTGCGGGACGGGTAACAATGGCGGAGACGGACTGGTGGTAGCCCGCCAGTTGATGCAGCACTACCATGTTCTCGTGGTTCAGGCTTTAATCGGAGAACGCAGCCCTGATAATGCCATCAACTACCGGCGGGCGGTGAAAGCAGGAATCAAAATACACGAGGTTAAGCCATTAGACCCATTTCCTAAGTTCTCTGATCGGATTATTCTAGTTGATGCACTCTTCGGCACGGGTTTGAGTCGGCCACTGCATGGTTACTGGGCAAACTTCGTCGAGCACTTCAACAATAAAGGGCATACGACCACAGCACTTGATCTACCTAGTGGCATGTTTGCTGATGCCCCTTCCACCGGACCGGTGTTAAGAGCCGAGCGAACCATTAGCCTTGGTTTACCGAAAATGGCTCTTTTTGCTCCGGCGAATACCCTGGCGTTGGGGGAGTGGGAGGTAGCCCCTTTTCGCATGGAACCCTCCGATTTGGTCGACAACTATCTGACTGAACCCAACGCACTGGAAGCCTACCTTATCGAACCAAAACCACTTGCGAAACTGATTAAAAAACGGAATGCCAATGATCACAAAGGCAGCTTTGGCCACGCCCTCCTACTTGCCGGCTCTTTCGGGAAAATGGGCGCAGCAGTAATTGCTGGCAGGGCCGTTTTACGGGCGGGTGCCGGGCTGATCACTTGCCACGTTCCTCGTAGTGGCTATGAGATTATGCAGATCAGCTTTCCGGAAGCCATGTGCACCGTAGATGCCCATCGGTACCGAATGACGGAAGTTGGTGACCTGGCAGCTTACCGCACCATCGGAGCGGGCCCAGGCCTTGGGACGGAAGCCATGACCGCTGCTGCCCTGCGGGACGTTCTAACACGATACGACCAGCCAATGGTGCTTGACGCCGATGTCCTCAACATCATCAGCCAGGAGCCGAACCTGCTGGAGTTGGTCCCCAAAAACAGCATACTGACGCCCCACCCCAAAGAATTTGAACGGCTTTGCGGTACGACCGAAGATGATTTTGCCCGGTGGCGGGTGCAGGTAAAGTTTGCGAAAAGCCAGGGCGTGTACCTTGTCTTGAAAACTGGTTATTCCGCCGTCGCTACTCCAACAGGTTTACTGTACCTCAACCCTACTGGTAACCCTGGTATGGGTACTGCCGGCGCTGGGGATGCCCTTACGGGTATCCTGACCGGTCTTTTAGCCCAAGGCTACGCCCCGGAAGCAGCCGCCACGGTGGGCGTATATCTCCACGGCCTCGCCGGGGACTTGGCTGCCGAGGACCTAGGGCAAGAGTTCTTACTGGCGGAGGATATTGTGAGTTACTTGGGAAAAGGGTTTCAAGTACTCAAGGGGTAGCAACTTCATAGGCCCTATATCTTTAAACCTTTGAGGCAAAACCGCCTGAAATAAGGTTATTGAGGGCAAGCTATCTTATTGATCCTATTGATTAATGGTAAATTTCGGTTAGTAATTGCTAATTCTAAGCTACTTCCGGGGAAGGATAATGGTATAACTTTTATATCTTTCTAGCTCCATAAATCGATCAAAGTCATGCAAAAAGCTTTCCTATTCTTACTATTTTCTATTACCTCACTTTGTGCCATTTCCCAAGTAACAATTTATGAGGGAACTGAAGTGATCCCTACTTATGAAAGGGGAGTTGACGAAGTCAGTCCCATATTTTACACGGGTAGAAGTGTTCAAGGGGCACAAGGAAAAGTGTACCCCTACCCTTCTCAGACCAAATTAGGGGATTCTCTGGTTGACGTAACGTACGAAATGGTGTACTTAGAGAACGAGTACCTAAAGGTAAAAGTGCTACCGGCTTTTGGAGGGCGATTGTTTTCCGCCATTGACAAAACCAACGGACACGAGCTTTTCCATACGAACAGTGTAATCAAACCTGACTTAATTGGCACCCTGGGTGCTTGGGTATCAGGTGGAATCGAGTGGTGTTTCCCTCACCATCACCGCACTACAACGATGATAAAGAGTGATTATCGGATGGTTAAAAATACCGATGGCAGTGCTACAATCTGGATTGGAGAGACGGAAAAAACCCGCGATTTACGCGGGGTAATTGGCATGACGCTGCGCCCTGGTAAATCCTATATTGAAGTTGATTACAGAATAAACAACACCAATACCCTAGCCACTACTTTTCTTTTTTGGGCCAACGTAGCTATAACCGCCAATAAGGATTTTCGCACCTTTTGGCCACCTAGCCAAGAAATTGGGGTATTTCATAATAACCGGAGCTTTATTCAATGGCCTATTGCCAATGAAACGCCAAGCTACGGGAGAACCAGCTACCAGGAAGGAACTGATCTTACCTGGTGGAAAAACCACCCTAACCCCGTTTCCTTCTTCATGTGGGACATTAAGGAGGGTTTTATCGGTGGCTATGATTACGGACAGGAGGCCGGCACCGTACACGTAGGCGATGTACACGAAAACAATGCGTCAAAACTATGGCAGTTTGGCCCAGGGCTTCAAGGCCAAAATGCAAGAAGAAAACTCACCGATGACGGAAAGGCCTACGTGGAGCTGATGACTGGTACTTTTTCGAATAACCAACCAGACTACAGTTGGATCTTACCTCACTCCGTCAAAGACGCCAAAAACTTCTGGTATCCGATCAGGGATCTCGAAGTGGTAAAGAATTCAACGAAAGATGCCTCGGTCACTTTACAAATGCGTAGTGCAAACACTGTTTTCTACGGATTTAATACAACGGCCAAGTTTGCTGGGGCAAAAGTCGTTTTAAAATCTGGCGACGACGTATTAGTCGAAAAAACCATCAGTATAGACCCTGCTACTCCTTTCACCGCCACCTACGAGAGTCCAAGCCCCTTGGACGAGTACCAATTAAGTGCAGCTATTCTAGACAATAATGGCAGAGTTCTTGTCGATTATCGTCCCTACAAACTGGAACATCCTAAGTTACCTGAACCTCAGGAAAGGGTAAAAAACCCTGATGAAATCGACTCCGTGGAAGACCTGTATTTAGCAGGGCGTTTCGTCGAGCAGTTTAGCCGACCAGGGAAAGAACCAGATGATTACTATTTAGCGGCATTGAAAAAGTCTCCAAACGACTATCGGACCAATATTGCTTTAGGCCAACGGCGCCTAGGGCAATTAAAATACGAAGAAGCCCTTACTTACTTCAAACGTGCCTCCGACAAGCTCAACATTAAATACTATCAACCCAAAGAGGGGGAGCTTTATTACTACCAAGGAATGGCCCATAAAGCATTAGGACAAACCAAAGAAGCTTATGCTAATCTGGGCAGGGCCACTTGGTATTAACAATGGTATTCCGCCGCCAACTACCAACTCGCCCAAATGGAAAGCCAAAAGGGGAATTATCAAAAGGCGCTCGAATACATCAAAGAAGCCTATTCCACCAACAATCGTGATGGTCGTATCGTAACGTGTTACGCCAGTCTTCTGCGCCATACTAACGAGAAAGAAAAGGCAAAATCCCTAATAGATGCTTTACTCGCTTATGACCCTTTACATTTCACTGCTCTTTATGAAAAAGAGCTTTTAGAAGGTAGGACCGAGATGAC
>JBCDGT010000511.1:0-3800 GCA_038750915.1 Bacteroidota bacterium | reverse complement strand
GATCAGCATTTGTTGCCTCCCTTCCCAAGTACATCAGTCCCGTGTAATGACCTATATGGGCGTGGGTTAGGAAAATCCCTTGAGGCAACTCTTCGTTACTATTGGCAAATTTGGCTAATCGCTTAGCCTGTCCTGGCAAATCCGGACTAGCCTCAAAGAGATAAGACTTTTCGTTAGCCCGGTCCACTAGGCCCAGTGCCGTAACCTGCCTGCTGGGGTCCGGTTTGAGAAACAGCTCCCGGCAGCACTCTTTCCGGCAAGCGATATGGGGAGAACCGGCGTCTTGGACGTTGCCAAGAACGATCAGTTCAACCGACCCTGGATGCTCTTGGCCAGCAGGTGAAATAGCTAGATTTGTTGTGTCGTCACACGCTAATAGTGAGACCAAAAATAGAAAAATGGACGTCCATTTCATTTGGTGAAGGTAAGGTCAATCACTTTGAATGAAATGGCCTCCTACAAAATGTCAGGTATTTCCAATGCTCGGATCTGGAGGTCCTCGGCCTATTCTTCCGTGAGTAACATATCTTGTCTGCATGAAACAACTTTTTTTTAGCACTGCCATATTCTTACTCTGCTTGCTCGCTGCTTGTGGCGGGGATCCGCCCCCGGCACCTGCGACCTCGCCCGCTACTGGTCCTGATTCTTTGACCATTTACGGCCGCTGGTCCGCTGAAAAAGCGAATAACTATTATCAAAAAAGGGAATGGCCCGTAGGGGCCAACTACAACCCACGCGACGCGATCAATCAGCTAGAAATGTGGCAAGCCGAAACCTTCAATCCCACCATGATCGACGAAGAGTTGGGCTGGGCCGCCAGCATTGGGATGAATTCGATGCGGGTCTACCTACACAATCTAGTTTGGGAACAGGATAGTAGTGCTTTACTCGAACGAATGGAACGATACTTAGACATCGCTGCCGGGCACGGCATTTCCACCACCTTCGTTCTTTTTGACGCCGTTTGGGACCCCGTTGCCGACTTAGGGCCACAGCCAACGCCACGTCCGCACGTCCACAATAGTGGTTGGGTACAATCTCCTAAATCGCAGCAACTCCTGCGGGGTGATCGGTATTACCCCAAGGGCCGCAGCTACGTGAAGGGTATTCTACGGCATTTCAAAGATGATGAGCGGATATTTATGTGGGACCTCTACAACGAACCCGACAACGACAATTTTGGCAAGTTCCCGAACGAACCCAAAAACAAAGCGGAGTTCGTTTATCCCTTACTTGAAAAAGCTTTTGAGTGGGCTCGTGAAATTGCTCCAAGTCAACCTCTTACCGCCGGCGTCTGGTTCGGCGATTTCTTCAATGACGTCGATGCCGAAAAGCCCCTTAATCGGTTCAATGCTTTTCAGTTGGCCAACTCGGACATCATCAGTTACCACCATTATCGGGACGCTACTCATCACGGTAAAATCATCACCAAACTCCAGAAATTAGGCCGTCCATTGGTTTGCACCGAGTACCTCGCCCGTACCCATGGTAGTACCTTCGAAACGGCGCTACCGCTCATGAAAGAGCACCGCGTCGGGGCCTACAACTGGGGATTGGTCGCCGGTAAAACCCAGACAAATTATCCATGGGCTAGTTGGGATTCCACCTTTACCACAGAACCACACTTGTGGCACCACGAGGTGTTTTATCCGGATGGAAGGCCCTATCGGAAGGAAGAGGCGGCTTTGATTCGAAACTTAACTAACCACTCACCGGCTGATTGATTTTTCAGAAATAACCGGTGTGTGTGTTGCTGCTATTGAACCGATCTATCTTTTGGCTTCGACCGGATCAGCCAGCGATTGTTTAAATTATTCCAGTTGTCTAAACAACGCTTTAATTTGAAAAATCAATCAGCCGGTGAGTAAAACGTAACCTCAATCTACTACCTGCAACTTCGCAAAGCGCAGCATAATACGTTTTTCCGGCTGCGGTAAATCGCTGAAGTGAATTGAGGCGATGCGGTTATCGGCTCCGCCATCGAGCTTGGTGACGCGTCCTTCCCCGAATTTCAGGTGGAGGACGCGTACGCCCACCTCAATATCACTGATCGGGCTGGGCTTGAAGCTAGCCGGATCCACTACTGGCTTCGCAAATTTGGCCATACCACGGCTTCGCGAAGGTGGTACTATTCCGGTAACCCGAGCCCGGTGACGAGCCACCTGATCGAATTCGTGATCGGCCGAGCGGCGGCTGTGGGAGGTACTCTCCACGGCCTCAGCGGGTACTTCGGCTAAAAAGCGGCTCGGCTCATTCATGACCATCTTTCCGTAGCGATAACGAGTGTTGGCGTAGCTGAGAGTAAGGTACAATTCGGCCCGGGTAATGGCAACGTAGAAGAGGCGGCGCTCTTCGTCCATGCCCTCGGCAGAATCCATGCTCATCCAACTAGGGAACAACTTTTCCTCGAGGCCGACGACAAAAACCGATTTAAACTCCAGTCCTTTTGCCGCGTGAACCGACATGAGGGTCACCACATCGGTACTCTTTTCGCTATCGTTGGTGTCAAAATCAGTTAGCAGCGCAATGTTCTGCAGGTAAGTAGCTAAGCTTTTATCGGGTAGGGTCTCGGTATCAATTACCGTATCCTCCTCAACGAACGACTTAATGCCATCAAGCAAGGCCTGGAAATTCTCGTAACGCGCCATCCCTTCGATAGAGTTGTCATTCCGTAGAAAATCGGCGAGGCCGGAGCGTTTAGCGATGGTTTCGGCTAGTTCGTAGGCATTGGCCGTGTCCAGTTTAGTTCGTGCTTTTTCGATAACCTCGATAAAGCCATCGGCAGCGTGGCGGGTACGTTTCGGCAAAGCCACGTGCTTGAGGGCTTCAAAAAGTGGAAGCCCCTGTTGCTGGGCCAAGTCAATCACTTTACCAACACTCGTTCCACCAATCCCCCGCTTTGGGTAGTTAATTACCCGACGAAAGGCTTCTTCATCATTAGGGTTGACGACTAAACGAAGATAGCCGATTAGGTCCTTTACTTCCTTTCGCTGATAGAAGCTCAACCCGCCATAGACCCGGTAAGCGATATTGAAACGACGCAGGTATTCTTCGAAAATCCGGGACTGGGCGTTGGTCCGGTAGAGAATCGCGATGTCCTTATTGAAGAGGTGAAAACGGTTTTTCTGTTCAACGATGGTATCGGCCACTCGACGGCCTTCGCCATTATCATCCATTTCCCGGATCACGCGAATTTTCTCCCCCACCCCCTTATCGCTCCAGATCTTTTTCTGAATTTGGCGGCGGTTGTAACTGATGACGGCATTGGCCGTGTTAACGATGTTCTCCGTACTCCGATAATTCTGTTCCAGCTTGAAAGTCTGGATGTTGAAGGGCTCGAAGTCTTTTTCGAAATCAAGAATATTCTGAATGGTAGCCCCACGGAAGGCGTAGATGGACTGGGCATCATCTCCCACCACACAAATATTACGGGGGCTATCGGGGTACTGCACCAGCTTTTTGACGATCGCGTACTGGAGCGTATTGGTATCTTGAAACTCGTCCACCAGCACGTACTTAAACTTCTGACGGTATTTTTTTACCACTTCTGGATGATTCTGTAAAAGCTCGAATAAGCGAAACAATAAGTCATCGAAATCCATCGCCCCGGCCTTCTTGCAGCGTTGTACGTAGGCCGTATAGATTTGGCTGACTAAGGGCATTTTGGCTTGCTTGTCCTGAGCCAAAAGTTCCGCATTCTGCGCGTACAACTTCGGGGTAACCAAGCTCGACTTAGCCGAACTGATCCGATTTTTGATAGCGTTGGCCTGATAAACCGTTTTATCCAGATTCATCTCTCG
>JBCDGT010000510.1:0-3802 GCA_038750915.1 Bacteroidota bacterium | reverse complement strand
GATCGATTTGACCAGAAACTTTTCCGTCAATAGTAACGGAGGCAGAGGATACTCTTTGAATTAATACGCGCATGGAATAGTGAATAAAGAGAATGAGGGATAAAAACTACAAGGCCGAAGGCCGTCTACCAGCGGCGCAGCCGCGTCTAAAAGTGGTAACGTCTATCAGGACATAGTCCGTCTAAAGGTCCATTTCCATCACCCAATCTTCCATCAAGTAGCCCTGGCCAATATCAGTATTACAACGTTCTAACTTGACGAAGCCTAAGTGCTCGTAGAAACCAATGGCCTTATTTTGGTAGTTCACGTCGAGGCGCAGTTTTTGTTGGCCGGCATTACGAGCAATTATCGCCACCTCATTGATCAAGGCTTTGCCGTAGCCTTTACCTTGGGTAGAAGGAAGGAGGTAGAGTTTGTGGATTTTGGTTGTGTTCGGTAAATAATCCTGCTGAAAACCAACGTAACCGACAGCTTTGAAGCGGGTCATTTCACCTTGGAGGTAATGCGAATTGGGTTTACCATTTTGGTTAGCCTGCTGGGCTTCGACCAGCATTTTGAAGACGACGCCTTTTTCTACTTGTTTGGCCAGTTCTTCAACGCTGTACATCAGGCCCAGCATGTAGTCGATTTGCTCACCGGAGAGAATGTCTCCGAAGGTATCCGGCCAGGTAGCGTGGGCGATGTTCTGGATGGTCTCATAATCGGCTGGGGTAGTCTCGACGATGCGGTAGTTGGTGTTCATGGTGGCCAAAATTACACGCTCTCGTGCAACTCCGGCCCATTATTGCGAACATTCCCGACCAGTGGAGAGACGGGAAAGGCTTCCAGGGTACCATCCGGTGGTGTACGCAGTAAGTCGAGTACTTCGTCGAGGGGAGCTTCCCGGTTCAGCCAAGCCGCTTGCTGTGCTTCGGTTTGCAGAAGCATGGGCATCCGGTCGTGGATCGGCGTCATCTCCGCATTGGGCGCGCCAGTGATGATGGAATAGGTGTACACGAGAGCAGCATCTGGTTCCTCCTTTGGTCGCCAGCTCTCCCAGATACCGGCCATGATGAGCAAGCTACCGTCGGCGGGTTTAATGCGGTGAGGGACTTTGCCGCCATCCCTACGCTGCCATTCGTAGAAACTGTCGGCCAGTACCAGGCAACGCCGTTGGCGGATGGCTTTACGGAAGCTGGGTTTATTCTCGATCCCTTCGCGGCGGGCATTGATCATCCGGGCGCCGATCCTTAAATCCTTAGCCCAGAAGGGGACCAATCCCCAGCGGAAAAGCTGGAGTTGGGCCGGTACCGCGTCCGTCAGGACGGGGTTTTGTTGCGTAGGAGCTACGTTGTAGTTATCGGTCAACCCCTGGGCGGGGAGTTGTAGATCGACGCCAAAATGTTGGCGAAGAATGGCCTCATCGATGACCGTACTGTAGCGCCCACACATAAGTTAGTAGTGTTTATCCTGAAACAGTTGGATACGAAGGCAGGTTCAGAGCTAAGAAACTAGGAGCTAGGAGCTGGGAACTAGACGGCCTTCGGCCTCCTAGCAGCACAAAGTGCGTCTATTTCCCAGTTCCTAGTTCCCTAAGCACAGCACCTGCGGCCGCGCCCAATTTCATTTGTAATGGTACAATATTGAACAATCCACTTGCCCAAAACCTTTTCGTCTGGAACCAAAATCAACCAACCTAACCAACTAGTATCATGCGCAAGCAAGTATTCACTTTGGCCATCGCCGTTATGGCCCTTCTTTTTACCGTTAATCTGGACGCTCAAATTCGGACTCCTGCTCCATCTCCCTCCGCGAAGATTGAAACGACCGTTGGTCTTACGGAGGTGCACGTTGAGTACAGCCGCCCAGGCGTTAAAGGACGTACCATTTTCGCTGCCGATGGTCTCGTACCCTACGGTGAGGTATGGCGCACCGGTGCCAACCAAGCCACGAAAGTTACCTTCGGAGACGACGTCATGCTGGACGGCAAGGAAGTTAAAGGCGGCAGCTACGCCGTGTTGAGTAAGCCTATGGCCGACAAGTGGGAAATCATGTTCTTCCCCTACGAAACCGGCAACTGGGGCAGCTACGTAGAAAAAACTCCTGCCGTTACCATCACCGCCCAAGCCATGGAGGTGCCAGGTAAAGTGGAGAATTTCACCATCATGTTTGATGAGTATACGATGGATGGTGCTAACCTATATATGATGTGGGACCAAACCATGGTCGCCGTACCCATTAAAACCCACGCCAAGAAAATGGCAATGGAGAGCATTAAGCGCGCCATGGCCGGCCCCAGCATGAATGATTACTACAATTCTGCTTCCTTCCTCGCCGACAACGGCGACGCTAAGCAGGCCCTGGAGTACATCAACAAAGCCGTAGAAATGGGCGGTGACAACCCCCGCTTCTGGATGGTTCGCCGTCAAGGCCTCATCCTCGAGCAACTCGGTATGAAGGACAAGGCGATGGCTTCCTTCAAGAAATCCATGATGCTCGCTGAAAAGGCTGGTAACATGGATTACGTCCGGATGAACAAGAAATCTATGGAGAAAATGAAGTAAGCACTATTCCTAGCTTCACGTATCTTCTTGACGGGCCACGAACACAAATATTCGTGGCCCGTCTTGTTTTACCTTCTCCGTAATGACGGGAGATATGCACAATTAGGCTAGGATACGGATCATACGAAGTAGCGAAGGCCGCACGGCTAGTTTACCTTTGGCGCCTAGCCTATTGTCGGTCACCATTTTAACCGGTATAGACATTAGACTGTGGAATAATTCGTCAAAGTCAATCATCAAAGCCTCGTCATGTTTAAGATGCTTCCTCTCATTCCACTGTTGGTCATCCTAATTGGGTGTACTAATCCGGAGTCTGTTCAAGAGCCTACGGGAGAATTTGTTGATCTCTTCAACGGTAAAGACCTCGACAACTGGGAAACGAAAATCCGGAGTGGAGATGCAGAAGAGGCTAAGCGCATCTTCGCAGTGAGTGATGGTATGATTCACGTCTACAAGGATCTTCCGGATAGTACTAACATAGTGGAAGACAGAAATGCGACCCACGGCATGATGTGGACCAAGAAGAGCTACGACCGTTTCATCTTTCGTTTTGAGTATAAATGGGGAGAGAAAATCTACAACAACTTTGACGAATACCAATATGATGCGGGCTGTTATTACCACGTATACGACGATAAAATATGGCCCTTTGGCATTGAATACCAGGTGCGTTACAATCACCTGACGGAAGAAAACCACACGGGCGACTATTGGGCTTCCAATACCCGCTTTCAGTGGCGTGAGGGACCAGATGGACATTTTGCCGTAGATGGACAACTTGCCGAAAAAAGAGGAGGAGAACATCGGGCCACCGCTGCCGCGCCTTTTCATGCCCTGGACGGTGAATGGAATACTTGTGAGGTAATTGTTATGGATAGTACCTATTCCATCCACAAGCTTAACGGTGCCCTGGTTAACTACGCTACGGAGTTGAGCGTAGGAGAAGGCATTATTGGTCTGCAGTGTGAGACAGCAGAGATTTTCTACCGCAATATTCAGATTAAGGAATTGGACGAATTCATCCCCGCCAGCGCTTTCATCCCGACGCTCTGATCAAGAGGCTTTACTTTCCGGCGGTGGTAGTTTTATTGACCTAAGTCAACAACCCTTTTTACCGTAAAAGTTGTTACCTACTACTACGATCAATTACTCCGTTGTCCGATTCCGCCAAGATGCCTTATTTCATCAAGCCTTCGGTAAATCTTACGCGTGAGGAAATGCTTGCCGACTACGCTCTAGCCCATACTGCTTTTTTAGCT
>JBCDGT010000509.1:0-3802 GCA_038750915.1 Bacteroidota bacterium | reverse complement strand
ATTCGAGGAAGGGGGTAATCTTGTAAGCGAAGTGCAGTCGCCCCTGAAAGCGAGTGCGGGGAATGACGGTCTCTAGTTGAGGGAACAACTCCGCATCCGCGCCAATTCCCTTCGTTTCCGAACGGAACTCGAGGTAGGTTTCTAGCTTCCGTTTCTGCCAGTAGGTGAGGCGGAAGCGCCACTCTCTACCCTGGTCCGGCGCGTCGATATTGAAGCGTAAGTAAGGGAAACGGAAGATGTCATAGTAGGCGTTGATTCGCCAGTGGGCGCCAGGACGCAGCTCCATGCCGAAATAAAGTCCTTCTTCATTGCGCCCACCAGTGGTTTCGCCGAAGGGGCGAGCATTGAGCGCCTGGTAATCAACGTCGTATTTACGGTAGAGCAGGGAAACATCGATGTACCGATCCAGGCCCAACATTAACCCGTGCAACTGGGCAATTCCGGTGCCATCGGTACTGCCGGGGGTAGCGTTATTGGAGGCGGCCACTTCGCCAAAAAAGGTAAAATTACGCAGGCGGTAGCGATAGTCGATACTGACGTTCTGGAGGTCGGTACCCTGAAAAAAGAAGCGGTTGTAGGCTCGATCTCGCAAGTCGAGGGGTTGGCTCAGGTTTTCCCCCAGGAAATTCAGGCCCAGCTGCAGTCGTTGGCTGGCGCGGTAGCGGAAGCTTCCGCCGTAACTGACTTGGGTAATAGCGTTGCGGTCTTCGACCTCACTGGGGGTACGAGCAAAGCCCGTCAGGCCGAGTGAACTTATGCCAAGTTGTTCCCCCTCTAAATCCGTAGTATCTAAGGGGGAAATCAAATTAGCCGTCCGGCCTCGGCGACTACCGAAAACGCTGAGCTCCACCTTTTCCCCAAAGGCCAGCGTGGTACCAACTCCTCGCATAAAATTGAACTCACTAACGCTGGTGTAGGGCCGGATCACGGTGTTACTCCGACCGATGTTCGTCGTTTGGGAGCTTTTACCAAAACCAAAGCCGGTATAAAGAATCAATCCTTGCCCAAAGCTGACGTTGAAGTCGCCAATCGCCAGAGCTTTAACGGTCCGGTTCAGGTCTTTGAGGAAAAAGTGGGCGCTATAGTAATCGAAGCCTCGCTTGGCATTATTCTCGGCAAAGAAAGCCTCTCCGGGATCTTTTTCGGCGGTCATCCCGAAACTCAGGTTATTTCTGTACTTCTGGCGAAAGCGCACGTAGAGTCGGTCAGGGCTGCCGAGGTAGTAATTGGTCGCATCCTCCGGCCCCAGTTCGTAACCACGCGCTGTTTCTAGTCGCCGCTGCCAACGGACGTACAGCTCGCGGTCGCCTTCGGCGAGCATGCGCCCGACCGAAATCTTGAAGTCATCCAGGTCTCCTCCCCCCACCCGCACGAAGGGCTGAAGCCGGCGGATGGTCTCCAAGTCCAAACTCGGGATCACCTGTAGCTCGTAGATGCTGACTAAGCCATTCATCCGCTCCCGATAATCCAGCAGTTGGGCGATCTGGATCGGGTTGAGCAAGATCATCTCCGCCAGCTCATCGTAGGTCGCTTTATTCAAGTCCAAGGGGCGCTTGCGATAGGCGCTCAGCAGTTCGAAAGCGGCATTGAAGGCGAACTCATCGCCGTCCGGGCTGGTATTGGCCGCCTCGTCCTCGATGATCTGCTCCTGGAGGTCCGTAGCGTCTTCCAGGAAGGTAGTGTCCGTTTGTGCAGACAAAGCCACTGCCATCGCCAGCAGGTAAAGCAGCAACAAAGGGCGCGGCCGCAGGTGCAAAGAAAGGGACATAGGGTAAATGTACGGAGGGAAGTGGGATTGGTGGCTTACAATAAGTTTAACCTTGAAGCAGTGAAAAAAGAACGGAACACCCTAGGTTCAAGGTCTGGACACTCGGAGGTCCCGGCCTATTTAAAATTAATCCACTAACCTCCAACTCAACATAAAGCGAACCTCTGTATCCGAGGTAAGGTAATGTTCCGTTGATATTCATCTAAAAAGAGACACGCCAAAATGCTAACAAACTGGACATCCTACATTTAGACGTGTATCCAAAGCATTTTCATCCCCCGTTAGCTCACCGCAACAACTGTACACTCCCCCCTTCTTCCCGCAACGCCAGCCCATCAAAATACCGCAGGGAGTAAACGTAGGTGCCGGTGGTCGCAGGGCGACCGTTCACGGTTCCATCCCACCCTTCACTCGGCAGCGGGGATTGAAACACCTCTCCTCCCCACCGATTAAAAACCCGAAGGGTCCAGTCATTCAGCCCCCGACAACCATCGGTTTCGGGCAGGGGGCGGAAGCGGTCATTCACCCCGTCTCCGTTCGGGGAAAACACATTGGGGAAGTATATCTGACAACAAGCTTTCTCCACGATTTTCACCGAAGTGGTAAACTCCGTGCAGGTATTACCAATGATTATTTTGTAAGTACCTGAGCCACTAAAAATGCGCTCCGGCCCAAGATAGCCATCATCCCAGCGGTAGCTGGTGGCGTTGGCCGTGGCTAAGTCTACCATCAGTGAATCCGTAGCGCAAAGGATGTCTAGCCGATCCGGAATAGGCGTAAGCTCGGTGGGCAATTCGCTCACGAGGAAAGTATCAGCAACACTACTACAAGTGCCGGTAACCGTCAGGGCGTAGCGGCCGGGGTCTAGGATGGTCCTTACGGAATCAATGGCACCGTCCGACCAGCGATACGCTTTCGCGCCAAGGGTGGTAACATCTACAAAAAGTTCTTCCCCCGAGCAGATGACTGTATCGCGGAGGCCTAGGTCTCGAACCGAACCGTTCCGTATTTCAATCTCCGCTTCCACAATATTTCCGATGAAACATGCATATTCGATTCGAATGAGTACCGTGCGGGTGCCTGGCTCGATTTGTACCGCATCATTGTAATAGCGCACGGCCCGTAAGGCGTCCAGTAAATCTTCAGTCGTATCTCCTGGCAAGGCATTCACGGCCAAATTAGTAGCACCATCTACTTCCGTTACCCGCCCGGCTAAGGCCGGCGGCACACTCAAGTATTCGGGGCCACCCCAAACCTGATCGCGCAAACTCAAGAGAATCCTTTTTGGCACCGGCAGGTCGAAGTTTAAAAAAACATCCCGATCAGCTATCGGCAAGGGGGCATCGTAGCAATCTACCGCTATCCGGAAGCCACCATTTGTATTGGCGCTGGAACTATCATCTGCGTCCAGGTCCAGCGTTGGGCAATTCTCGGACTGCACGCCAGCATTCGTCAGGCTGGTGGCGGCAATGCGAACGGAGGGGTCTTCCCGAACGGCCACCTCTCCTGCGGTACGCCGGCTCACGCTCGTGGCGGGTAACACTTCCAGTGCTAGATTAACGGCTTGGAGGCAGCTCTCGCGAGCGTTTTCCAAACTTTCGTCCAGATAAGCAAGTAGCATGTCCGCGTCTCCTTCGCAGTAAGATCCGTAACCGGCCAAAAAATACCCACCGGCGGGTGCGGGCTCAATGTCCAACAGTGAAGACTCCCGGGCGTTACCCACGGTCCGTTGCTGCACGATCTGGCCTGCTGGGTTTAGTTCAACGACCGCCGCCTGTAGCCCATTCGCGGTAAGCGAGAGCGCACCGGCCAGTAAAAGATTACCACTAGCAGTAAGGTGACTATCATTTACGACCAAGTCTCCCGCTCCACTCAAGAGGGTTTGGCCTAGCACCTCCCCTGCGGCATTAAGGTGAATGACCAAGGCGTCTACGAAACGATCCGGTCCGATAACGCGCACCACGGCGTAGATATCTCCCGTTGGCGTGACGGTAATACTACGAATTCCTTCATCCGTCTGGTTGGGGTAATCAT
>JBCDGT010000508.1:0-3807 GCA_038750915.1 Bacteroidota bacterium | reverse complement strand
GGTCGGAACGCTCTTTCTCGATGAGGCGCAGCCGACATCTGGAAAGGTGGTCCGGACGCTCGACTGGCTCAAAGAACCACCTCAAGAAAGAGCGTTCGGACCACCTTTTGCCTCCAGGCTACGCCTGGGACGAAAAGAGACGTCCGACCGCCTTTCTACCTTACCCTGCACCCACGGTACGCGCCCTGCACCACTTCCCGTCGGGAACCGACCATATCCTAAACATTTTTTAGAAAGCCCCCAATCACACAATTTTTGTGGCAATTTGACAGCTTAAAGAAGTAGCCGGTTAACCCAGTTATTCAAATCCCGAAAACATGACTCGCCTTTTTGTATTTTTTCTTTGTCTGGCTTTTAGTGGCGTTGCCTTTGGTCAACAAGGTACCTGCATCCGTGGCAATTGCCTGGATGGAAAAGGCATCATGCGGATGCCCGACGGAACGACTTACGATGGAGATTTCCGCAAAGGAAAGTTTAATGGTTTTGGTGTTCTCAAATACCGCAATGGAGCTATCTACGTTGGTAACTGGCGCAATTCCCTCCAGGAAGGAAAAGGACGGATGACGGAAGCCGATGGCCTCAGCTATTTCGGGATGTTTCACCAGGGCAAGCGTCACGGGGAAGGAACCGTGACTTTTAAAAACACCAACAAGATTACCGCACAATGGGCATTTGGGAAGATTAACAGCCAGGCCACTTTCACCTTTGCCAATGGCGATTACTACGAAGGCCAGATGGTAGGTACACAGATTGCTGGTGAAGGAACCATGCAGTACGTCACTGGAGACCGCTACGTCGGCCAGTGGCAGGGCAACCAACGTCAGGGCGTCGGGACTATGATTTTTGAGGATGGCACCCAGCTCAAAGGTAATTGGGACCAAGACCAGTTCCAGGCAGATTGGTCCCAGCTAGGCTTTCAAGGTAGCAAAACCGCCATCGCCAACTGTA
Source organism: Bacteroidota bacterium (assembly GCA_038750915.1). Lineage (GTDB taxonomy): Bacteria > Bacteroidota > Bacteroidia > Chitinophagales > Saprospiraceae > Neolewinella. Next base: position 2,859 of record JBCDGT010000508.1, on the reverse strand, counting down.
GCAGCGGTTGTAAAGACGGTAATGGTAAATACCAGTTTCCCAATGGTACGACCTTTTACGGTCAGATCATCAATGGTCGTCCCGGTAGTAAGGGCAGCGTAGAATATACCAATGGTAACATTTACCACGGTGGTTTCAATGGCCTCGAACCAGAAGGCCTCGGCATTATGTACTACGCCGATGGGCAGATGCTCGGCGGGCTCTGGCGCAACGGCCGGCTCTACCGCCGGCTCTACCAAGCCACCGGCCGGCCGGCCCGAAACATCACTCCCGACTACGATGAACAAGTAAAGGTTTGGGCAGTTGTCGTCGGAGCCGCGCGCTATACGCACATGCGGACCCTGAAGTATACCGATGATGATGCCTACCACGTCTACGCCTTCCTCAAAAGTGTAGAAGGAGGCGCCCTACCCGACGAGCAGGTGAAAGTACTGATCGACGACGATGCTACCCATCGCAACATCTTGATGGCGATGAACGAGACCTACCTGCGGGCTGATGAGAACGACGTCATTCTCTTTTATTTCTCCGGCCACGGACTACCCGGTGCTTTCTTACCGGTAGACTACGATGGTTACACCAATCGCCTAGAACACTACCAACTGCGCGATGCCCTGTTGCAAAGCCGGGCCAAGCACAAGCTGGTCATTGCCGATGCCTGCCACAGCGGCTCCCTCGGTGGCCGGGCCGAAGTCGGCCAAGAACTAGCCGCCCGTAGCGGCGGCGGCGCTGATGCCGCCCTGAACGCCTACTACAATGCCCTCAACAATGCTACGGCCTCTACTGCCCTATTACTTTCTAGTAAAGGGGAGGAAATCAGCCTGGAAGACGGTGGTCTCCGCAGCGGCATCTTTAGTCATTACCTGATTCGAGGCATGAAAGGAGAGGCTGATAGCAACGCCGACCGCCTCATCTCCATCCAAGAGCTCTTCAGTTTCGTCCACCGCGAGGTGCGACGGTACACGGGCAATATCCAAACGCCTACCTTAACTGGCTCTTTCGACGAGTTGATGCCCGTTTCGGTTATTCGGCGGCGGTAATCGGTAATCATCATGACTTAAGTAATGGAACTTATCTTAGGCCTACATCCAATTGTACGTCTATGTTGCCTGCTACCCCACCACTGAATTTTTGTGCGCTGCTGTTAGTACTAACTTTATCTCTAACCTGCTCTGGTCCGGAGACAGTTCTCAGCACAGATACTTCTAGGCAGCTCGCTGACTTGCAGGAACTTCCCGTTCCGAAACAAAGGTTACTCGTACTAACGGACATCTCCAACGAACCGGACGATCAGCAGTCGCTAGTGCGTCTTCTCTCCTACAGCAATGAGTATGACCTAGAGGGTATAGTAGCTACTACCTCTACCTGGCTCCGTAAAGAAGTTCGGCCGGACATCATCAAGCGGGTTATTGGAAAATACGGCAAGGTTCGTAGACAGCTACTAAAGCATGCGGATGGCTACCCGGCTGCCGAAAGCCTCTCGGCAATGGTGGCTGAGCATTTACCTGAATTCGGAATGGCAGGCGTAGGGCCGGGCAAGGCTACCGCAGGAACTAAGCTCATCATCGAAGCGGTAGATCGGTCGGACGAACGGCCGCTATGGATTGGCGTTTGGGGAGGTGCTAATGCGCTGGCGCAGGTGCTGTGGGAGGTAAAAGAGCAAAGAAGCTCGGCAGAAGTGGCTGCTTTCGTAGACAAATTGCGCGTCTATTCCATTTCCGATCAGGACAATGCAGGTCCCTGGATTCGAGAAAACTTCCCGGGCATTTTTTACGTAGTCACTCCCAGTCCACCCAACGCCGGCTGGTACCACGTGGCTACCTGGACCGGTATTGCTGGCGACCAGCATTACCAAAATGCGCCCTTCCACCGGTTTGAACTAGTCGACGAGCCTTGGTTGAACGAGCATGTCCGTCAAAATCACGGCCCTCTGGGTGAAGAATACGAAGTTACCCACTACATTATGGAGGGGGACACCCCTTCCTTTCTTGGTCTTATTCGTAACGGATTGGGCTGGCCCCTTAGCCCCGCTTACGGTGGTTGGGCAGGTCGATACAGCTTCTATCAACCGCCCGGAGATTCGCAAAAGATTTGGAGCAACAACCGAGCATCACGAGATAAGGTTCTCGCGGAAGACGGGAACTACTATACCTCTGATCCGGCCACAATCTGGCGCTGGCGGCAAGATTATCAGCACGATTTCGCCGCAAGAATGGACTGGCAAATACAGCCACTCACGGCAGCCAATCATAATCCTAAACCAGTCGTTAACGGTAGCTCCGGAAAATCCGTACTCCGTCTTTCCGCTGCTCCGGGGGATACGCTTACTTTCTCTGCCGCCAAGTCCACCGACCCCGATAATGATCAACTTAGCTTCGAATGGTTTCTCTATCCCGAAGCGGGTACCTATGGTGGTGCCGGTTGGAGCCGTGATGCCCTGCGCTACCTACCCTGGTGGGAAGAATTGACCGGCCCGCTAACTAAGGAAGTAACTGACCAGGTGATCCTCGACCAGCAAAAGCAAGCAATTACCAATTTGTACCTACCTCCTATGGCCGAAGCAGGGGACATTCACCTTATCCTACGGGTTGTGGATAATGGTACCCCCAGCCTTACTAGTTACCGGCGGATCATCGTCGAAGTGAGTGAGTAGTTCCTGACCAACTATTTCACCTCCAGGCTCATCACCCAATCATAGCTTTCATCAAGGTATTTAGCGACCATATCCAGGTCTTCAAGCAGCTCATCTGGAATGAGAACGTAGCCCTTCATCACGGCTCCATAAGATTTGATTACCGTAGTATTAAACTCCTCTAGGTATTGTTGTTGTACTTCCTTAGAAAAGCGGATACCAATTTC
>JBCDGT010000507.1:0-3808 GCA_038750915.1 Bacteroidota bacterium | reverse complement strand
GGACATTGTGGCGTGTGTGCGTTTTGCCGCGGCACACGGATTAGCGATCACGCCCCGGGCGGGCGGAACGAGCCTGGCGGGGCAGGCCATTGGTGGTGGGCTGGTAGTAGACGTCAGTAAGCACCTCCGACGCATTGTCGAAATCAATGTGGAAGCTGGCTACGCCATCGTAGAACCAGGGGTGATTCGCGACCAGCTCAACGCTGCTTTAGCGCCGCTGGGCTACTGGTTTGGTCCGAATACGAGTACCGCTAATCGCTGTACCCTAGGCGGTATGTTTGGCAACAATAGTTGCGGAAGTACCAGCATTACGGTGGGAAGTACGCGTGAACACGTGTTGGCCGCTCGGGTAGTACTTGCCGATGGTAGTGTGCAAGCAATAGGCGCGCGGCCGCGGTCACTGAGCTTGCCGAATGTGCAGGTGCCGAAAGAGGAGGAGGCAGCAAGCAAGTTGTGGCTTCAGATCAACAAATTCCTAACGAACCTCCTGGCTGACAAGGAAGCCCAGAACCGGATTACGGAGTCCTTTCCCAAGCGAACCGTTACCCGTCGCAATACGGGCTACGCCTTGGACCTACTGGCCGAACAGGAGCCTTTTACCCCCGACGGACCACCCTTTAACCTCTGTACCCTCCTGGCTGGCTCCGAAGGTACCTTGGCGTTTACCACTGAGTTGAAAGTGCGGATTCTTCCGTTACCGTCGCCGGGAACCGCCGTGCTCGCACTCCATTACACCACCATCGATGCGGCAATGCGCGCCACCCAGAGTGTGATGCGGCACACTCCTTTTATGTGCGAACTGATGGATGATACCATCCTGCAGCTTGCCCGCCAGAACCCGGAACAGCGGAAAAACGCCAGCTTCGTGGAGGGGACACCCCGAGCGCTGCTACTGGTGGAATTTCGAGCGGAGACCGATGAACTAGCCGTAGCAAAAGCCAAGTCCATTGCGGCGGAAGAGGGGACCGCCTACGCCGCGCCGGTACTAGCTGGTAGTGTGCAGAGTAAGATTGTCTGGGCGCTGCGCGCTGCGGGTTTAGGCATCTTAGGCAATATGGTTGGCGACGCCAAGGCGGTCGCCTGCATTGAGGATACCGCCGTAGCGCTGGAGGACCTGGCCGACTACATCGCTGAAGTCGAAGCCCTCATGCATCTCTATCAGCAAAATCCCGTTTACTACGCCCATGCAGGGGCGGGGGAGCTGCACCTCCGACCAGTGCTTAACCTGAAGACAACGCATGGCCGGGAAGACTTTTTCCGGATTACCCGCGACGTAGCTGCTTTAGTGAAGAAATACCGTGGAAGCCTAAGTGGGGAGCACGGTGACGGACGTGTCCGCGCCCCTTTTCTGCCGGAGATGGTCGGCCCCGAAGTGTACCAAATGCTGGTGGAGCTTAAACGGACCTTCGACCCCCAGGGCATTTTCAATCCAGGCAAGATTGTCGAGGCACCACCCATGAACGAAAGTTTGCGGTATGAGGCCGATGTGGCCAGCCCAGCATACGAGACGACCCTGGATTTTAGCCGGGACGGCGGCTACCTACTCGCTACGGAAAAGTGCAATGGCTCGGGCGACTGTCGTAAAATGGCCGGAGGAGCAATGTGCCCTAGCTACCGGGCCACACTTTCCGAACAGCACAGCACCCGCGGCCGCGCCAATATGCTGCGCGAAATCCTGACGCAGAACCAACACGATGACCCATTTACCCATCCTGCCCTGGCGGAGGGGCTAGACCTATGCCTTAGCTGCAAAGCTTGCACTAGCGAATGCCCCAGCTCGGTGGATATGACGAACTTGAAAGCGGAATACCTCCACCAGCGCGGAGACGTTTCGCTGCGGACCCGCCTAGTAGCTGCTAACGAAAGACTTTATGCCCTAGGCGGTAAGGTGCCCGGATTGGCCAATCTGGGCTTAAAGCTGGTGGGCCCTTTAGTGAAAAGGGTAGTAGGTATTGCGGCAGAGCGATCGTTGCCTGCTTTCCCCAAGCAAAGTTTACGGACTTGGTTTCAACAAAGACCTCCTTCTCCAGCCGGAGGCGGTCCGGACGCGTCTTTTGGGGAAGGGGCCCAAAAAGTAAGCAAGGAGAGGTCGAAAACTAAAAGAGAGATATTCCTCTTTGGCGATGAATTCGTTGATCTTCAAGAGCCTCACGTTGGCCAGGCGGCGGTTCGTTTATTGCAGCGCTTGGGGTATACCGTACGGTGGCCGGAACACGCCACCAGCGGTAGGGCACACCTCAGTAAAGGCTTGCTGGAAGGCGCCAAGGAACGGGCGACGAAGAACGTAGCGTTGTTACATCCACTGGTTTCTGCTGACCGCCCGCTGGTCGGCCTGGAGCCCTCCGCTATCCTCAGTTTCCGGGATGAATACCCCAAGCTCCTGCGGGGAGCGGCTGCGGAGCAGGCGCGAGAACTGGCCCAACATACCTATACCATTGACGAGTTCCTCTTTCGGGAATTTACGGCCGGTAGGCTCGGCCCGGATGACTTTGGCCCTCGATCCGCCCGGATCACCCTACACGTACACTGCCACGAAAAGGCTTTGGGAGATGCCCGCAAATGCGCTGCTGCACTTTCATTACCGGCAAATTTCCACGTGACTTTACTCGACAGTGGTTGCTGTGGCATGGCGGGCTCCTTCGGCTACGAGGCCGAACACTACGAACTGAGTAAGACGATTGCCGAGCAGTCACTGCTGCAGCACCTGCGCAATTTGCCGGAGGAGACTATTGTGGTGGCCAACGGTACCAGCTGCCGCCACCAGGTGAAGGATTTACTGGGGCTAAGGGGGAAGAGTTCGGCGGAGGTGTTGTTGGAGAGTTGGGGGTAGCTAAAGAGGGGTTAAAACCTTGTCGCGAGGTACGGTACCTAGTGACAGCCCGTTTAATACGCAAATTGCCACCCATGACTCGCCCTTACATCATCGCCCTCTTTCTTTTCGGTACCGCTATTCTTGGCAGTTTAGTCTTCCTACATTTTTACCTGATGGAGCGAGCCGAGAATGAGACGTTTTTGCGGACGGAGGCTGTGTTGGACCGGGTAATTTTGGATCAGTGGGAGGAACTTGATATCTCCTTTGCGGAAATGAAAGAATTACTTAGTGATGATAGTAAGTTTAAGTTCAAGCCAATTCTTAGGGCCTTTGAAATAGCGGATAAACAAATTGAAAATTATCAAAAGACACTCAATGCGCAAATTGCACTGACTAAGCGTAACCCACGCCAAATTGCCCAATCAGGGGATGCATACAATTTGGCGTATACGGCACTGAAAAACACCATCGAGGCCGCTAAGGAAATTATGATTAAGCACGGGAAGGAATTTGATCTTGATGAGGACGAGATTAAGCACAAACTGAAACATTACGATAAGGTGACTGAGGCTTTCAGCGATGAATTGGGAAAGCCAATAACGGTTAAAAACTGGCGGCAATTGGCCGTGGAAAGACAAATTATTACGGCTAGTTTGCTGTCAAATATGCACGCTTTACTTTTTGATTTAAATGCAATTGGTTGTCGTAGGTATATAGAATTTGACACTTTTTTTCCGGTCGCGATTAGTGGTTTTGGTGAACTAGAAAAAGGAGATTCCAGAATCATGCGTTTCGCTATTGGTTCCTACTCTTCTACGCTTGATCCCGAAAATGTAGACTTGCGAGTTAATGGTGAGCGCATTATGCTTGGTTCAGATGGGACAGCCAATTATAATTATCTTGCTAGACATAAAGGTGAAAGTTGGCTACAAACAACCTGTGAGGTTACTGACCCACGAACTGGAGAGGTGAGGACTGGCGAAGGCCAAATACGGC
>JBCDGT010000506.1:0-3808 GCA_038750915.1 Bacteroidota bacterium | reverse complement strand
GGTACAGCTTCAGGGTTTTCTCGAGTTGAAGTACGTGGATGCTGATGTTCCGCAAGCCCGTGACCCGTGCCCTCGATTCACTATCTTCCTCCGCTACCGGCGCATTAGCCTCTTGGGCAAAACTAAAGCCCGAACCTAGTAGTAAGAAAACTACCAAGAGACAGCATCTCCGTAGTCGTTGCGAGTCAGTCCTATTTTCCTTTTTTTGCATGTTGCTATCAACTTTCATAATGGCACTTTTTTAAAATATCGGTTTGATAAAGGGACTTTTGCTGGATGCCTTAGCCAATGCTTTGCGAGTGATCAAAATAAGGCTTGCTGTTGTAGGCTAAGGGAATCGATTTCTCTGATTTGAATGTCTTTAAAAAACAGCTCAGCTGCTTCACTTTGGAGCTGAATTTTTCCTTTGGTCAAAGGGGTACTCTGACCTTCCTCGTTTAGGTATCTTGAGTTCTTCAAAATCATAACGACCTCCCCATTAACCACGTGCAGACTTTTGTCTTCAAAACAGTAAAGGTCTAGGGTGTTCCATTCTCCAAACGGTCGCTCATAATTACCACTCCGCAAACAATAGTTTTTGTAAGGACTGGTCATGCTGATGGGTAAATAGTCTTGAGATTCATGGGCCATCGGATCGAGATTTGACTCAGGCTTATAAGCCCTGACGTCCATCACTGAAGAGGCCTGACTCCAGAAATCGCCGGTATGCCCTTCCATGATCTGAAATTCCTGTGAGAGCATCCATGATCGCCAAAATTCAGCTCCTGGTGGACCAATCGAGTGGTATAGGATGCCGGAATCCATGAGTAAGTTTTCCCTAGGCCTCCATTTTTTGGTACCCCATTTAAATTTTAACTGAAAATGGTAGTTGGCAAACGATTCCTTGGTGAATAAGCAGCCATAATACTCACCACTATTCCTGATAATGATCTCCTCTCCTTCCTGAAAAGTCGTGAAGACATTGTAAGAGGACTGGTTGAGTCCGATTGGAGGTATCAATCTACCCTGTTCATCTTTTGGTGGCGTCCCATCGTAGTCAGGTTGGTGTTGATAGCTCAGGTAAGTATCCCACTTGGATAGATCGGCGTCAATTAATTCCTCCCAGTCGTATGGTGCAGCGGCTTCGACTGACGTTGGTAGCGGCTTTACTTGAGCACAAGCAACAATCAGTAGAGGTGGTAAAAAGGAAAGAACGACTTTAAAGAAACTAGTGATGGACCACTGACATCTAATCAGTTGCCTGCGTTGGCTGAATAGTGAGTTGAACATAGTAGTTAGTAAGAGAGGCAGATCGATAATGTCGGTAAGTATACCCTACATCTAGGCCTAGGGAAGAAATTGCTCCTCTCTTTACGACACTTGTTCAGTTTTAGTAAAGTTCATTTACGCTTTGTCCATAGGCTATTGAATACAACTTGTCGGCAACTCGATCTAGTTGGCCTGGATAATTGCCTTTTAGTTCTTCCCCGGCTTATATCGCACCCCGATCACGCCCCAACTACCATAATTTGCCTGACTGCGTAAAAGCGCAGCGTTATCGTTAGGCTCGCCAAACCACTCTTCGAAAGAGTGGTCAGTGAGGTTATTGGCGCGTAGGTAAATGGAAAAGTTGTTGATGATTTCGTAGTCGGCGGCGAAGTCCAGGGAAATAAGGGCGTTTCGGTACACGGGCCTACCGTCGAGCACGCGATCAAAAATACGGTCACGATAATTGGCCGCAATGACTAGGCTCAGTCCCTTATTCGGATTGGAGCAAACGATGCTGAGGTTAGCCGTTTGCCGGGGAGCTTGTGGCAGCGTGAAAGAGTCAAAGTTGAGTGCCTTGCTGCTGGCGCCAAGGGCATTGAAGTTGTAGTTACCGTTGACGTTGAAGAAGCGGAAGTCACCACCCAGAAAGCTGAGATTCTGGAAAAAACCGAATTCTGCTCCTACAAGATTAGCGGATTCGGTATTGATCAGGGTGGTGTGGTAGGTAGCTCGATCGAAAATGAACCGGGTTTCCGAAAGTCTCACGGTCGGGTTCTGGAGGAATTTGGCGTAAAGCCCAAGGGTGATGAGGCCATCCCGGCGACCGTAGCGTTCGAAGGTGAGATCTAGATTATTGCTAGTTGTGGTGCGGATATCCTGGTTGCCGTTGCTGTACTGATCGATGGGGAATAAGATCAGGTCGTTCTGGCTGCGGAAGGTCGCGTAATTCGGTCGGCCAAGGGCCTGGTAATAACTGAAGCGAATTTGCCGATCCCGCCGGACTCGGTAGGTGAGGTTGATACTCGGGAGGAGATCATTGCGGTTGAAGCGGAAGGTGTCCTGCTCTGTTTCGGCGGTCTCTACTTCAATGTATTCGTAGCGCAGACCCACCGAAGCGGATAGTTGGCTGGTAAAGTTTGCCGCGTACATGGCATAGCCGGCTGCAATCCGCTGCTTGAGGGCGTAGGCCAAGGCATCGGTATCTAGGTTAGGTACCTCCATAAAGACATCCCTAGGGACTGGAGGGCTACTTCCTGCCGCAATATCTGCAGGGGTACCGCTGCTCCAAGGCAAAGTGGCGGAGAAACGGCCGAAGGAGCGGTCTTTTGAGCGGTACCGACCACCAATACGCAGGAAGCTGTTCTTATCCTCATTTAGGTAGCGCGTCAGGTTTAAGCTACCGATGGCGACGTCCTCCTCCATCGCCAGGTTGTCCTGCAGTCGATTAAAAGGCGCAAGTGGTTGGCTGGAAACGGCTTCGGTAATAGATAGGCCCGCTAGTGCAGCTGCACTAAACATGGCCTGGGTTGGTTGTCCTCTGAATTGATAACGCAGCCGATCGGTGATGTCTTCTTGATTGACGCTGAAACTCAATTGGTAATCTAAACGGGTATTACCAAAGTTGTTTTCAACTTCCAGAGCTACTAGTGAAAGTTTTCTTTCCTTACGCCAACTACTCGTAAGGCGGTCGACGGTACTCCCGAACTCCCGGTTTTCGGCTAGTAATTGTCGCTGCACTAGGTCTTCCAGTACGTTACTTTGGTTGAAACTAAGCCGCATTCGGTTGTAGATGCTGGGGCGTAACTCAATGGCCCCAACAAAGCCGGTGCGCTTCGTCAGTCGGTCGGTGTCAAAGGGACGAGAGGAACGCAGGTTACCCTCCTCGTCATAGTCCAGTAGGCGAGTCCGCGTGCCGCGCCCTTGACGAAAATAGGTACCCGCTGCCAGAGCATAAACCTTTTCATCGGACAGTTCCGAATTCAGCACTCCGGCCAGTTGGGTGATCCCGGTACGTTGTCCGGGGTTATTATCGAAACCGAAATTATTGCCTAAGCCTCCCTGGAGGAGGATTTCGAATTTTTCTTCGGGCTGTCGTACTCGAAAATCGACCGTACCCCCGATGGCGTCTCCGTCAATATCGGCGGTTCTGGCTTTAATGACCCTTACTTCATCGACAAGGTTACTTTGGATGATATCAAGGCTGCCGGATTGGTTAGCCTCCGGCTGGATGGTGGGCAGACGCTGGCCGTTTAAATCCACTGCCGTAAACTGCTCCGGAAGGCCACGAACCTGGACGATTTCCCCTCCCTCTACGTCCCGAATGATGGATACGCCCGGCAGGCGAGATACCGTTTCCGCCATCGTGATGTCAGGGTATTTATTGAACACTTCGGAGTGTACGTTGGTCTGCACACTCAGCGCCGATTGTTGGTTGCGTAAGGCCTGGGCTTGTCCCGTAGCTCGGCGGCCGAAGACAATCACTTCACCAGTTTCCGTAAAGGCCTCGGGCATGACCAGGTCAATACGAATGTCCCTTTCGTCGGGTCGTACCCGGAAAGTG
>JBCDGT010000505.1:0-3813 GCA_038750915.1 Bacteroidota bacterium | reverse complement strand
GTCCTTACGCTTTTTACCCTGCTGCCCTTCGTTCTAGACCTGCTGGTCATCTGGTTCCCTTCCCTGGAAAACTTTAATGTGACGCTCTATGAAGAAATTAAGCAAGTCATGCCGGGGCAGGCGGGAGACATCCTCTTCGGCTTCGTACAAGAGATCACCAATTCGCCAAGACTCGGCCTTTTAAGCTTCGGTTTTTTGCTGGCCATCTATTTCTCCAGTAATGGCATGCTGGCCATGATGCAGGCTTTTGATAAGAGCTACGTCAAAACTTTCCGTCGACGAAATGTCTTCAAAAAAAGAGCCATTGCCGCTGGGCTGACCCTTTTGGTTGGTCTCTTCATCGCCGCTAGTACTATTTTCGTTATCCTCGGGGATTCCATCATTAACTGGCTGACCGATTTAACCAAAGCAGGCGCCATAACCACCTTTTTAGTTAGTGCCCTCCGGTGGCTGATCATGCTGGCACTATATTACATTACTATCGGCACCATCTACCGCTACGGTGCGTCCACCATCAAACGCTTTAGTTACTTCAGTCCTGGGGTTACCCTGGCTACGGTATTATCCTTACTGACCTCAGTGGCCTTTAGTTTTTACGTAGATGGCTTCAACCGCTACGATACCTACACCAAGTTCTACGGCTCCATCGCAACCATCATCATCGTCATGCTCTGGTTCCAGCTCAACTCCCTGATCCTCATCATTGGCTTCGAGCTCAACGCCGCCATCGCCGTTCGCCGTGACCTTACCCTAACGGAGGAGGAGTAGGGAGGAGCTAGGGGGCTAGGAACTAGAACGGCCTTTTGCCTCCTAGGAGCGCGCAGCGCGTCTAGCTCCTAGCCCCCTAGCTCTCGACGAGCATCCCGCCGAACTCGACGAATACCAAATTTTTCGTACAACAGTAACCCGTTAACGAAACGTTATTATAGGACCTAACGCACTTACAAAATGATTACCATCCTTACCTACATCGCACTGATCTCCGGTGGCATCTTGGTTTTGCTGCTGTTGCTTTCCCTACTCAGTGGACTTGACCTGGACCTAGATCTCCATCTTGACGGCGACGTAGACGTCGATGGTGGCGGTGGTTTGGGGGCTGTTAAAGGAGCTTTAACCTTCTTCTCCATTGGCTCCTGGGTGGCGAGGCTGTTCATCATTTCTCAGCTAGATCCCGTAGTGGCTTTCACTTTGGGCGCGGCCGCAGGTGCCGTGGGCGTTTATATTCTTAGCCTCATCCTGAAGTTCCTGCTCAGCCAGCAGGCCAACGTCAATTGGTCGGTAGAAGATGCCCTGATGGAAGAAGGGACGGTGTATTTGCGCATTCCCGCCGAAGGGCAGGGCATCGTCAACGTTACGGTAAAAGGCACAAAGCGCGAACTCAAAGCACGCGCTAAAGGCGGACAAGATATCCCTACCGGTGCACCCGTAAGAGTCGAAGACTTACACGCTGACGGAACGGTCATCGTAAGTCCAACGGACTCAAAAGACGGAAAATGAATTTTATCAACAACCACTATTAACCACATAACCACTCATTAAACCTCATCATCATGCTAGAACTTATAGGAGGAATTGTCCTCATTGTTGTCTTGTTTATTCTCTTTTTGGTCAGCCGCTATAAGCGATGTCCCTCCGATAAAATATTAGTCGTATACGGTAAGACAGGCGGCGGAGCTTCCGCGAAGTGCTATGCCGGTGGTGCGGCCTTTGTCTGGCCGGTCATTCAAGATTATCGCTATCTAGACCTCACGCCACTCAGTATCGACGTCAACCTCAAAGACGCTCTTTCCAAGCAGAACATCCGGGTGAATGTACCCAGCCAGTTTACCGTGGGTATCGGAGAGGATGAGAGTCTTATGTTGGCAGCTGCTAACCGGCTGCTGTCTTTGGACCGTGACCAGGTAGCACGTCTCAGCCAGGACATCATCATGGGCCAGATGCGCCTCGTGATTGCTAATATGGACATCGAGGAACTGAATACAGACCGCGATAAGTTTGTCTCTAGTGTGTACATCAACGTCGGTGAAGAGCTGCATAAAGTTGGTCTCCGCCTCATTAACGTGAACGTTACGGACATTCAGGACGAGTCCGGCTACATCGCTGCCCTCGGGCAGGAAGCCGCCGCTAAGGCCATCAACGAAGCTAAGGTGAAAGTAGCCAACGAGCAGCGGACGGGTAGCATCGGCCAGGCCGAGGCCGTCCAGGAGCAGCGCGTAAAAGTTGCCGACGCCAACAGTCGGGCCGAAGTAGGGGAAGCCGCCGCCCTCCAACAGCAGCGGATTCAGGTAGCTGCGGCCAATAGCCGCGCTGAGATCGGGGAGGCCGAAGCCCAAAAGGAGCGCCGCATCAAGGTCTCCGAAGCAGATTCTACCGCCCAGATTGGAGAGGCCGCTGCTCGCGCAGAGGCGACCGAAGGTAAGAACATGTCAGAGATCAAGATCGCCGAGTCTAATGCCGCCCGTGACGTGGCTATGGCGGAAGCCAATCGCCAGGCGGAAGCTGCTCGCAAAGTAGCCGCTGCCAAGGCCCGCGAGGAAGCCTACCAGGCAGAGCAAGCGGCGGAAGTGGCCCGCGCCGCCGCCGAGAAGGCCCGCCAGGAAGCCGAGGAAGTTGTTGCCGCCGACATCGAGCGCCAGAAAGCCGTAATCGCCGCTCAGGCGGAGGCAGAGCGCCGCCGTGAAATCGCAAAGGGTGATGCCGATGCCGCCCTGGCCCGCTACCAGGCCGAAGCCCAGGGTATGGAAGAGGTACTGCGCAAGCAGGCCGAAGGTTTCCAAAAACTGGTAAACGCTGCGGGAGGTAACCCCCAGGCCGCGATCAATTACCTGATGCTCGATAAGCTCGAAGCCCTCACTCGCATCCAGACCGAAGCCATCAAAGATGTGGAAATCGATAAGGTCATCGTCTATGATAACGGCAACGGACAAGGAGTTGGCAACTTCGTACAGGGCCTCTACGGCATGATGCCACAGCTGAATGACTTCCTCGCCCAAAGTGGAATGACGCTTCCCTCCGGCCTTGTCGGTAAAGAAGAAAAAGCCACCAATGGTCAGGCAGAGGACGCTAAGGTCGAGGTCGATGGAAAGCCCAAAGAATAGTTTGATTCGTAGTTAATTTAGGGCCCGCCTTCCGCTTTTGGGAGGCGGGCTTTTTTTTCACGCAGACGGGTTGCCTTTTTCACGCAGAGCCGCGAAGAACGCAGAGGAACGCGAAGAGTATTATGCATGCTTCGCAAGCTCTACGTGAAAAAGGCGCTCCCCAAAAACACCTTAGCTTTATCCCCATGGACCATAACCCCATCCGACCCGGCGAAGAACTTGACTGGCCCCGCCTAGAAGCTTACTTACGGAAGGAGCTTCCCGAGTTATCCGGAGACTTTAGCGTCTCTCAATTTCACGGAGGTCACGCTAACTTAACTTACCTACTTTGCTTTGGCGAGCGCGAGCTGGTCTTGCGACGGCCGCCCTTCGGCAAGATCGCTCCTGGGGCCCACGATATGCAGCGGGAATACCGCGTGCTTAACGGTCTCAAAACGCACTTTGCACCCGCGCCCGCGCCTTTTCATCTTTGTACAAATCACCAGATCATTGGCAGCGATTTCGTACTTATGGAAAGGAAAACTGGCGTTGTGATTCGCAATCTTCTTCCCGCTTGTTTTCAGGATTTCCCGAACGTTAAGAACCGCCTAACGGATGCGCTGATGAAGGTTTGCGCTGACCTCCATTTAGTAAATGTAGACGCCGCCAATTTAACGGAGCTCGGAAAGCCTAAGGGATTCGCCGAGCGACAGTTACGCGGTTGGGCTAAACGCTG
>JBCDGT010000504.1:0-3818 GCA_038750915.1 Bacteroidota bacterium | reverse complement strand
TTGGCCTCCTAGCAGCACGAAGTGCGTCTAGTTCCTAGCTCCTCATATCTTACCTTGCACGCGCTTGGCGAACTCAGTGACCACCTGCGGCCGCGCCCGCGCACAAAATCTAAAGTCCATCCCGAGCGTTTATTCAGAGAGCCTACCCCAAAGGAATGAAACAACGCTGGCTGGAAGAAGCAAAATCAACGATAACTAAACTTGCTCAGGCGGGATGGGAATACCTACGCCGTGGCGGAGCAACCACTTGGAGTTACCTCCGTTCCCAACCGCCGCTAAAGCTCTTATTTCTTGGAGTCGTTGTCCCTGCTGTAGTCCTTACAGTATTTTTTTCTGTGCTTTACGTCCAGGCACTTGGTGGTACTTACGGGCATATGCCAGATATTACTGAATTAACGCTGGTGGAAAATTCCGAAGCTTCCTCCGTGATTAGTGAAGACGGGCAAGTACTGGGTAAGTATTATCGAGAAAACCGGATCAGTGTTCCTTTGGAGGAAATCTCTACTTACGTTACCGATGCTCTGGTAGCAACGGAAGACAGTCGTTTCTTCGACCACCGAGGAATTGATCTACGGGCACTCGGCCGTGTCGCCTGGCGCTCTATTTTGCTGGGTGATCGCAGCGGTGGGGGTGGTAGTACTATTAGCCAGCAGCTGGCTAAGCAGCTGTACCCGCGGCAGAACAATGGGCGTTTCAGCATGATTAAAACCAAGCTGCGGGAGATTATCATCGCCAGCCGCTTGGAAGAGGTTTACAATAAGGAAGAGCTATTGGCACTTTACCTCAATACGGTGCCTTTCGGTGAAAACGCCTATGGAATCGAGGTAGCTGCTGATCGCTTTTTTAGCAAATCTGCTGCCGACCTCCAGGTGGAAGAGGCTGCCGTGCTGGTGGGACTACTTAAGGCAAATACAACTTATAACCCCCGGGCCCATCCGGAAGCCAGCCGTGGCCGCCGTGATGTTGTCCTGGCTCAAATGGCGAGAAATGGACAGCTTAGTAGGGAAATCGCCGATAGCCTCCAGGCCCTGGATCTAGTAATTGATTATCACCAAGAAAACAACCAAATTGGCGGTGCGCCGCACTTTCGTAGACTGCTGCGGGCGGAGGTCGACCGGGCCCTGGCCGGCAAAACCCACCCGGATCGCCGGCCTTACGATATCGACCGGGACGGACTGCAAATCCACGTGAGTATCAATAGCCACATGCAACGTTTTGCCGAAGAAGCCGTGAAAGAGCAATTACCGCGCATTCAGCAAAACTTGGCCATAGATTGGAAAAACGCCAAGCAAGCTCCTTGGGAAGAGGCCTTCCTGAAACAATTGCGCCGTAGCCCACGCTACCTAGGTCTGGAAGCTGCGGGTAAGAGCAAAGAAGAGATCATGGCGATCATGAAGGAGTCGCGCCCCATGACGATTTATGATTGGAAAACCGCCAGCGCTATTGATACGGTGATGCGGCCTCTCGATAGCTTGCGGCATTACTTTACCTTGCTTAATGCGGGGTTACTCGCCACGGAACCGGCAAATGGCGTGGTTCGCGCCTGGGTAGGCGGCGTCGATTATCGGTTCGTGCAGTACGATCACGTTAAGGCCAAGCGCCAGGTGGGCTCCACGATTAAGCCCGTCATCTATTCGGCTGCCCTCGAAGAAGGAATGCGCCCCTGTGAGTACACGCCGGCGGAGCAATTTACCATCGAAGATTTTGCAAATTATAATCCTCGTAATCCCAACGGAGATTACCAGGGAGCTTATTCGATGCGGGGTGGTTTGGCGAAGTCCGTCAATACTGTAGCCGTTAATATTGCGGTGCGTACGGGCTTACGCCGGGTAGTTGATGAAATCCACCAGCTTGGAATTGAAGGGGACGTCGAACAGATTCCTAGTGTAGCCTTAGGGACAGTAGAAGCTAGTTTGCCGGAGATGAATACCGTCTACAGTGCCTACGCCAACCGCGGCCGTCGTCCGCTGCGTATCCATTTTCTGGATAAAATTACTACCGCTGACGGAGAAGTGGTCGTAAGCTTTGAGCGACCAAAAGAAACCCGCCGGGTGATGACGGACACAACTGCCATGATTACCACCTACCTAATGGCGGGCGTAGTCAATAGCGGCACTGGCGCGCGCCTACGCAGCACCTATGGCATTAGCGGCGCCCTCGCTGGCAAAACCGGTACTACCCAAGATCAGAGTGATGGCTGGTTCGTTGGCTTTACTCCGAAACTGGTGGTAAGTACCTGGGTAGGCGCTGAGTATCCCGCCGTTCACTTCCGCAGTTTGCGGCGAGGCAGTGCAACCGCTACGGCTTTGCCCGTATGGGGAACCTTCATGCGGAAGGTTCAGCGATCTTCCGAGCTGAAGCGTTATCGTGGAGGTGGTTTCCAAAAAATGGACGAGATGACCATGGCCTACCTTGAATGCCCGGACTATCTGGAAGAACTCCCCATCTATCAGGACCCTGATGAATTCCTCCCCGTTGATGACATCGCTACCCGCCTCCAGCGATTCGACGCCCAGGCCATTGAGCAAATGATGGCGCGAAAAAGCCGCCGCCGCAACGAAACCCCTACGGAGTACGCCGAGCGGATCGCCCGATTACTGGAACGGGAAGAACAGAAGGACGAACGCCGAGAGGAGCGCAAGTCCTTTTGGGCAAAAACCCTATTCGGTAAAAAGAATGATGGCTAGTAGCCATTGGCGAACCAAGCGTGCCTCCAGAGGTTCTAAGCGAGTATATAAACCACCACGTAACTTTACCTCTCCCTTACCCTTTCCGAACCGGCTATTGCCTGGAGAGGGAATCAAATACCCAGTTTATCAATCAACCACTAATAATGGCTAATTCTACCCTACAAATGATTGTCGACACCGTAAAGGATGCCGTCAGTAATTTTGACCCCCAGCAGCTGGGGCAGTTTACCGGCCAGGGTGTTGACTCGGTAGACCAGTTTATGCAAAAAACAGAACGCCGCGGCCCCCGCAACTTTGGCCGCGGCCTGCTTGCGGGCGTAATCGGCGGCTTAGTGGGCGTTGGGGTGAAGATGATGGTTGACCGTCAGCTAGCGCCCGACCGCCGTCAGGTAGAAGATGATTACGCCACCGCCGCGGTAGATGCGGCAGAATCGTACACCAACGTTCACCTCACCGAAGAACAACGGGAATTGGCGGAAGTAGTGGCCGAATTCGGTATGGGGGCCATTATTGGTGGGGCCTACGGCATGGTTGTTGAAGCCGTTCCGGAAGCCAGTAATATGGGGACGGACAAACTCATGGCCACCACTCAGCAACTTGCCCTTCCCGTACTTGGCCTTGCACCCGTTGCGGCCAAAGAAGTAGCGGAGGAAAAACTCGGCTCCTTGGCCGGCCACGTCGCCTTTGGCGCAACGGTAGAGATCGTCCGCCGAGCAGTAAGGTATTATATGGAAGAATAGGGTTGGTCGTATTAGTCTGTTGGTCCTTTGGTCTATTGGTGTTATTAGGCCCATTCGCCCCAAGGGGGAATAAAATAAACAGCACCAAACCAAAGTATCACACGACCAATAGACCAAAGAGCCAATAGACCAACATGACTACTAAGGCACCGTCTTCAACACCGTATACCGCAGGAAGAGCTCC
Source organism: Bacteroidota bacterium (assembly GCA_038750915.1). GTDB lineage: Bacteria > Bacteroidota > Bacteroidia > Chitinophagales > Saprospiraceae > Neolewinella. The sequence continues at coordinate 204 of JBCDGT010000504.1, read as the reverse complement.
AACAACAGCACTCCAAGGCCCAGCAGCAGGAAGCGACCAAATTGCTCTTCGTAGCGTTTGAAAACCGTGGTTTCAATCTCTGTTTTTTCTAGCTCATCGATGTAACCGTAAATGGACTCGAGCTCTTCGGTATCGCGGGCGCGGAAGTAGCGGCCGTTGGTGGTTTCGGCGATGTAGGAGAGCAACTGGTCGTCTACCGTTCCG
>JBCDGT010000503.1:0-3821 GCA_038750915.1 Bacteroidota bacterium | reverse complement strand
TTTCACATTAATTTGAGCGCTACCTATGGCTTTACGTATCCTTTTTAACATTTTGTGGTTCCCTCTCCAGTCGGAGGCGGATTGGAGAGGGGTAGGGAGAGATCAAATCACAAAATGGATGGTTTTACTTCCTGGTAGCCTACCGAATTTTGTCACTACTCCCCGTACCGTGGCAGTACTACTGTTGATCGGCGTTTTTTCTTCTTGCATCGTTCCTGGAGGCGAGGATGACTTCGAAGGGGTAGGAGTGATCGTTAACCTGAATGATCCGATGACGCGCCGGATCTATGATTTACAGAATGCCCGGCAAACGGATAGCCTGCTCTATTATCTTGGGAGTACGAACCCTAACTACCGGTACCTGGCAGCCCGAGCTTTCAGCTCTTTTCCGGAGCTTACACCTCTTGTTACGGACAGCCTGGCTAGTCTGCTTAAAGATCGTTACGAGTTGGTGCGTTCCGCCGCTGCTTTTTCATTGGGCCAAAGTGGTCGGGAGGCGGTAGCGACCCAGCTGGCTCAGTCTTTTGATACCCTAGGAAACATGCCAGAGTACAACGCTGCGGCACTTGCGGCAGTAGGCAAGACGGGGTCGGAAGAATACCTTGATCACCTTACGAAAGTAACTACCTATCGACCCACAGATACCCTTCTGCAGGTGGGCCGGGCCTGGGGGCTTTTCAATTTTGCCTTCCGGGGCTTACAATCCGCTAAAGGAGATTCCATTATGCTGGCCCATCTGCTGGATGCTGCTACTCCCCCAAAAGCCCTTGAACCCGTTACGGGGTATTTGCATCGCTTTGCTATTGCCATAGATACCGCTGCGGAGACCGGGCTTCGCCAAATACTGCGGAATAGTACAGAACCGGACGTACTGATGGCTACTGCGCGGACGCTTGGCCGAAGTAAGGCGCCCAGCGCTAGGGTGGCCCTACTAAGAGCCCTACGCTCTGCGACCGATTGGCGAGTACGCACGGAAATAATCCAGGCACTGAAGGAGTTTCCTTATACTACCATTCGTGAACCGATTATTGAGCGTTTGCAAGATCCACACCCGCTGGTGCGTCGCTCCGCCGCTGATTTTTTGTTGGCCCAGGGAACGGCTGCAGATGCTACTTTCTACCGAAGTTTAGCGCGGGATTCTTCCCAAACAGATATTCGTTACCGACTCTACGCTGCGGCCAATCGCCATCTCCCCCTCTACCTAACGGATTATCGCGGCCGCATCAATTATGACCTGCAGCAGGCCTACGTAAAAACCACTGACCCCTTCCAAAGGGCAGATATCTTGGCAGCCCTGGCAGAATTCCCCTGGAATTACCGAACTATCCATGAGCTCTACCAGCAGGCTCAACAAGCCCCCGTTCGCTCTGCGGCGGCGGAGGCCTTACGCTCGATCAGCGATAGAACGGATTTTGTAGCGTTCTTCCGGGGCAGCGCCCGACGGGTGCGCCTCGATCTGTCGGTCTATTTCCGCGAAATGATCTACGGCCGGGAAGTAGGCCCTGCCTATTTTGCGGCCAATGCGCTGGCAAAGAATGCGGAAGTCTACCGGGCTTACTATCCCGATTTGGACTGGATGAGTACGGCACTCCGTGGATTTAGCTTGCCCAAAGAAATTGAAACTTACCGTTCGGTCGAGTTGGCACAGGCGGCGCTTGCGGGTACAGAAGAACCTCCGACTAAAGCGGCGGGCGCAGCCGCGAAGACCATCGATTGGCAGCGGATTGGGGCCGACGCCGGAGATGAAGTAGTTATTCGTGTTCCAGAAGGAAGAATCATCCTAGAGTTATATCCTGATATTGCCCCCGCTACGGTCTCCAGCTTCTTGGAACTCGTAAAGGCGGATTACTATAACGGTAAGTTATTTCATCGGGTAGTCCCCAATTTCGTCGCTCAGGGAGGTGGACCCCGTGGTGATGGATTTGGCTCCGAAGAATTCATTATCCGTACCGAAACGCCCGGTATCCGCTGGGACCGCCCTGGTCTAATCGGAATGGCCAGCGCCGGAAAAGATACCGAAGGCGTACAGTTTTTCATTACCCACCGACCAACGCCCCACCTTAACGGTAACTATACCATCTTTGGTGGGGTAACGGAGGGGCAGGAAGTAGTTGATATGTTGACTATGGGCAGTATAATCGAAAGTATTGAGCTTCGTTAACGTGGTGGTCATTATTTTCCATCGGAAGCATCTTACGACTTGACACAGTCGGGTGAAAGTTCTTCCGATGTGTAAAGTAATGGATGCTTAAAATAGAAAAGGATTCAACCCCATGTCTAAAGATCTACAATCCCGCTTTTTAGCTGCGGCCCAAGCCGGACACGAGCGCACGGTGGCCAACCGACGCCATCTCCACCAGTTTCCGGAACTTAGTTTTGCTGAATTTGAAACCCAGAAATATGTAGCTGGCCAATTGCAAGACTTAGCGATTCCTTTTCGGGAAGTAGCGGGTACGGGTCTAATTGCCGAAATTCAGGGGGAGCAAGGCACTGGCCCCACTATCGCCCTACGCGCGGATATGGATGCGCTGCCCATCCAGGAAGCAAACGAGGTAAGTTACCGCAGCCAACGACCAGGCGTAATGCATGCTTGTGGGCACGATGTGCACACTGCTAGTTTGCTTGGGGCCGCCGCCATTTTGCAAACCAACACCAAGCATTTTGGTGGAAAAATTCGCCTTTTATTTCAACCAGGCGAGGAGAAACTTCCCGGCGGAGCGACCCTGATGATTAAAGATGGAGCCCTGGCTAATCCAACACCAATAGCCATTTTCGGTCAACACGTGCACCCTCCACTACCAGCGGGGACGGTAGGTTTCCGCCCCGGCATTTACATGGCGAGTACCGACGAACTCTACCTCACCGTTACTGGCTCCGGAGGCCACGGAGCAATGCCGCATCAAGCGGTTGATCCGATTGTGATTACTAGCCACCTCGTCACGGCTATTCAACAATTAATCAGTCGACAAACCGATCCCACCCTTCCAGCAGTGATCACTTTCGGTAAAATTGAAAGCGAAGGAGGGGCCACCAACATCATTCCGAATGCCGTAAAGCTGCAAGGAACCTTGCGGACCTTAGACGAAGCCTGGCGTAAAGAATTACATCAGCGCCTGAAGCAGCTGGCAGAAGGCATAGCTGCTGCTATGGGGGGATCCGCAGAATTGACGATCGGTCACGGTTACCCCTTTCTTAAAAACGATGAAAAACTAACGCGTTGGGCCTGGGAAGAAACCAAGCAATTGCTCGGAGAAGATAGGGTAGTAGAGCTACCGATCCGGATGACCGGAGAAGACTTCGCCTTTTACTCCCATCACCTGCCTGCTTGCTTTTATCGACTAGGAGTGGGTAACCAAAATAAAGGCATCGGGAGTCCGGTACACACGGATACCTTTGATGTCGATGAAGCCTGCTTGGAAACCGGAGCCGGGTTAATGGCTTGGTTGTCGGTGAGATGCGCTGGGCGCTCTTAGACGCCGTGGCACGGCTTTTAGGGGATAGACGAGCTACGCCCTTTTAGTGAGTTAAAAGGAAGAACCTTTTCTCGTAGAATTCTATATGCCTCATTGTTGAACCCGGGAACACGTAACTTTTTTGTGCAAAAATTTATTGTAGGCATTTTGTACTCTTAGGCAAGAAATACAAGTGTATGATGAAGGAAACCGGTGACGCTAAAAATCTCGAGAGATTAAAAAATGAAATTTTTTCAGAAGACCGGGTAATTGCATTAAATGCTTCCAATAACCTCGCTAAAATTGGGGGAGATAAAGTAGTCAGCTTTCTAATAGGTCTGCTAATACTGAAAGATTCTGGAATGAGAA
>JBCDGT010000502.1:0-3848 GCA_038750915.1 Bacteroidota bacterium | reverse complement strand
GAGCTATTTCCCTTCGGTGCACCTCGTCTTGCTCCCTTACGTCTAAATAGCCATTAATGTGGGTAAGTAAACTCTTGATTTTACCCGTACGAACCGACCAAGTCTCTAACGCAATTTCACTCTGGGTACTATTATGATTTATGATCAAGTAGAAACACAGTAGTTGCAGCCCTACGAAGGTGAAGAAACTGCCGTTATTGTAAAATATGCGGAGGAGTCGCTCCATTCGTTAGTCTTGTAGTTTTTTTAGTCTTGTGGTCTGGTAGTGCCCGCATGCCGTTCGAGCGACTTTGTCAATCTCACCTATTTCTGAAAAAGTATGCTTGAGGTAGGTTCTTCAAGTGTAACCAATTTTCTTACCAGACTACCAGACTACCAGACTACCAATCTAGCTAACACTACTACTTGGCACCAGGATAGCCCGGTAGCGGTGGGTATCAGCGAGCGCCTTACTGGTTCCGCGCACTACGGCCGTAAGTGGGTCGTCGGCTACGTGTACGGGCAGTTGGGTCTTTTGGCTGAGCCGTTTGTCCAGTCCGCGCAACATCGCTCCGCCACCGGTAAGGTAGAGGCCCGTACTATAAATGTCGCTGGCCAGCTCCGGAGGTGTAGTTTCCAGTGCTCGGATGACGGCCTCCTCAATAGCAACGACCGCTTCGTCAAGAGCTCCGGCAATTTCTTTATAAGAAACCGTGATTTGGCGGGGAATACCGTTGAGCAAATCACGGCCGTTTACGGCGTAATCTTCCGGAGGGTCTTCCAATTCGTCCAAGGCGGAGCCTACGTTGATCTTAATCTGTTCGGCGGTACGTTCGCCGATCAGGATGTTGTGCTGCCGCTTCATGTAGTTGACGATGTTCTCAGTGAACTCGTCTCCTGCTACCCGAATGCTCTGATCGCAAACGATCCCGGAAAGGGCGATCACGGCGATTTCCGTCGTACCTCCCCCAATGTCTACGATCATATTGCCAACGGGCTCCTCCACGTCGAGGCCAATACCCAGGGCAGCAGCCATTGGTTCGTAGATCAAATAGGTCTCCTTGGCGTCGACTCTGGCCGCGCTTTCAAAGACCGCCCGCTTTTCCACTTCGGTAATGCCCGAAGGAATACAGATCACCATTTTCAGGTGGGTAAAGAACGACCGGCGCGAACCGATCATATCAATCATTCCCTTGATCATGTGCTCCGCGGCGCGGAAATCAGCAATTACGCCATCCTTGAGGGGGCGTACCGTTTGTATTGTATCGTGGGTCTTTTCGTGCATCTGCATAGCACGGTACCCAACGGCAATAGTTTCTTCCGTCTTGCGGTTGATGGCTACAATCGATGGTTCATCGACGACCACTTGATCGTTCTGGATGATCAGCGTATTGGCCGTTCCCAGATCGATGGCTAAATTTTGTTGAAATAGGCTGAAAAACCTCATCTAGATAGTTGTCTTGCGCCTCTTGCGCGTGTTTTCGCAAAAGTCGTAAAAAAGCACCGTAAACTCTTGATTTTGGGCACTTATTGTTTGTCAACGGTGCTTAATCTAAAGATTAGAGAAAGAAACTTGGTAATTCCTCCCTTTTTCGGCGCGGGCGCAGGTGCTATGATTAGTGGAATGAATGAGAGAATGAATGGAACTTCAACACTCTGTCATTCACTAGATAGCGGTTGATCTACCCGCTTAATCATTTCCGCTCCTTCTACCCTTTCGCCGCCCCCAACGATTACTTCCCAGTCTGCCTCAGGTGATAAATACCGTTGCGCCAGGTCCTGTAGCTCCTGCGGACTGATGTAATTTATCGCATCATTCAATCGCTGTAGCAGTTGAATGGGGTCATATTTTTTGATGATGGCCGATCGGTAGCGATAAGAATGACCAAATACTCCGTCTAGTTCCATGGCGATACTACCACCTAGGTAGGCCCGAACCATATCCAGTTCCGAGGTAGGGACGGGAGTTTGCAGTAATTTTTCCGCTTCTAACTGAATCTCCTTGCGGACGTTGGCTAGGTTTTCGTTGGCTACGTCGGCAGAAACACCGAAGGAACCATCGAAACGGTAAGTATCCAGATCGCTTTCAATGCCATACGTGTAGCCTTTTTCTTCTCTAATATTGCGCATCAGCCTACTACCGAAATAGCCGCCGTAAACGGTTTCTAGTACTACCAAGCCAGGATAATCCGGATGGCCGATATGAATGCCTGCTCGCCCTTGCCGAATCATCGTCTGCTGCGCCCTTGGCCGGAAGAGTTGTCGGATTTTAGGAGGGGTAGGTAAGTCGGGCATGATGAAGGGTTCAGCTGCAGGGCCTCCGGGCAACTGCCCAAAGGTCTCTTCCAACAATCTTTCAATACGGTCATTTATTTGGCCAATCACCAGTAGGGTTCCATTGCCAGCGTGGTAATGGCTCCGGTGAAAATTGATGATGTCTTCCTGATTAAGTTCTTCGTAATCAGCCAAGAAGCTGTTGTAACCATATGGGTGCTGCGAGCCGAAAACGGATTCTGTAATTAGTCGATAGGCTAAGGTGTCGTTGTCCGAAAGATTTTCCCTCAGCCGTTGTCTGCGTCGGCGGAGGATGCGCTGAAAGCTAGCTTCTGAAAATGCTGGCTCCAGCATGACCTCTGCCATCATTGGGAGAACCATAGGCGCATGACGATGGATTGTTGCCAGAGCCAGATTATTTGTATCCATTACATCAGGACTGACCAGCGTCGTCCCATACTGCTCGAAGAAGGTTTCCAGAGCACTTGCACTTCGCTTTTTAGTGCCCTCGGTCATCAATTCATTGGTTATGCTGGCGAGGGTCCGTTTGGGCTGGAAGGGAGTACCGGCATTCCAAATCAATTCCACCCTAAGTAGTGGCGCTTCCGTATTGCCGATGGCTATAACGGGTAAACCATTCCGCAGCGTCCACTGGCGTGCGGGAAGCAAAGTGGGGATAGTAGCACGGTTGATGGCGGGCGGCAGACGCTTGATAGGGAAGGAGTAGGATTGTTTCCTGGGCTAAACAGCCAAATCTGAAGGGAGTTCTAGGTGTCTTTCATTAAAGTTTTGTGCGGAAGGCCATCCATAAACGGTGCATCACCTAATCCAAAGAAATTTATAGGCGAAAATCGGCAAATGGCTGCAATCGATTGCGAAGATGAATCAGGTTTCTGCGCATGTGGGTTTCGACTGTTTTAGGGCTCAGGCCCCTGGATTCAGCGATTTGCTGGTAGGTCATCCCCTCGAAGCGGTTAAGGCGAAAGATTTCCTGTCCGCGCGGTGGCAATTCGCAAATGGCGGCTTCAATTAGGCCGCTTAGTTGATTTGCGGCTGCTTGTTGTTCCGGGGTAGGACCGGGGCACGGGCGGTGGAGTGGCAGGTCCGACGTTATGGCTCGCAATCGATTGCGGCGGCGTAAATAATCGATACAACGGTTTCTTACCGCGGAGCGCAGGTAAGCGGTCGTACTGCCGTGTACGGTAATCTCATGGCGTTGTTTCCAAAGTTTGATGAAAACGTCCATGACAACCTCCTGTGCTTCGTGCGGACAGTTCAGGGTGCGCTCAGCGAATTTCAACAAGCCGGGGCTGTAGGAATCAAAGAGTTTGCGGAAGACATTTTCCTCCGTATTCAGTTTTACGGAAGCGGCATTCGGAATAGGATAAAAACTCATGATCTGGTGGGTTTGAAGAAAGCCATATACTAAAAACTAAGACGAGGCCCGGATGATAAGTTTGGGCGATAAAACCAGCCGCTCGTTCGTAACGGCCAGGGCATTTTTGTTTTTGATAACCTCGATGGTTCTTTTGGCCACGCGTTGGCCCATCACTAGGTTTTGCTGGTCGATACTCGTGAGGGAGGGAGAAATAAGT
>JBCDGT010000501.1:0-3855 GCA_038750915.1 Bacteroidota bacterium | reverse complement strand
GGGAGCTTACCGGAGTGAATTACTCTGACATCAAGTTACCCCCACCAACTACTAAAATTTCGAATATTGATTATGCCGCCAACTTTGGTGCTTTTATGCAAGATCGCAAAGCGGACCAACCTTTTGCCTTTTGGTTTGGTTCCCTCGAGCCCCACCGAGCCTACGAATTTGGTACGGGTGTTTCGGTAGGTGGAAAATCGCTAAGGGATATTGAGGAGGTCCCTGCTTACTGGCCCGACGTTGATAGTGTCCGCCATGACATGCTCGATTATGCCCTGGAGATTGAGCACTTCGACCAACACCTGGGCCGTATCCTTGATACATTAGAAGCCCACGGACAACTCGATAACACCCTGATCATCATGACGGCGGATAACGGTATGCCCTTTCCCCGCGTCAAAGGGCAGCTGTACCACGACTCCCACCATTTGCCCTTTCTCGTCCGCTTCCCTCCTGGCATTAAGCGGGCGGGAACGCAGGTGCAAAGTCTGGTAAATTTCATCGACGTAGCCCCTACCCTGGCGGATTACTGCGGGCTGACGGCGGAAGACCTGAGCGCACTCAAACCATTTCAAGGGCAATCCCTCCGCCCTTTATTCGAAGGTGTAACTCCAGTGGATCGTCTCGATTTTGTGATATTCGGCAAAGAGCGGCACGATGTTGGTCGCCCGAACGACTGGGGCTACCCCATCCGAGGAATTCGCCAGGGTGACAAGCTCCTGCTAATTAACTACGAAGTCGGTCGCTGGCCAGTTGGAGATCCGCTAACGGGTTATCTAAATACGGATGGAAGTGCCACCAAAAGCGTTATCCTCCACCAATACCGGGCAGGAAATGACAAATACTGGCAGCAAAATTTCGGTAGGCGCCCATCCGTAGAGTTTTACGACTTGAGCAAAGACCTACACTGCGTCAATAACCTAGCCGACGACCCTACTTACACCGCCGACATAGAGCGGTTGCGGACCCAGATGGAAAATGAACTCACCGCACAAGGAGACTTACGCATGATGGGGCGTGGTGAAACCTACGAAGGTTACCCCGTTGCCTTTGACGATCAGCGGGGATACTACGAGAAATTCATTGCCGGCGATACCGTACGGGCGGGCTGGATCTTCCCGGATGATTACGAAACCCATTTACCCGAATAAGCTGCCGATTTACGTTGCTCTTGCTTCTCTTGGCCAGCACCTGCGTCCGCGCCCAAGATGTTTACATCAATGCACTGACCGCAACTTTCATAATGGATAAGTTGCTTACTGCCTTCGACAAGCTTAGGCACCAGTCAACTTTTTATTCATTCCGTCGCCGTTGGCGACGGAATACTCCGTAAATATTCGGTGCCTGAGCTTCTCGAAGGCAAAAGTCTAAATTACGTCTACTTCTAGCTTAACGCCCTCCAAAAAACGCATGACCTTCTCCACTGGCATTTCGCAGGGCTTGAGCTGTTCTCCCTTACTCGTCTGGTAATAATTCAGACTAATGAAATCGTTGCCGCCGAGTTCTTCGGCAAAGAGTTTGAGGCTACGCCCTTCGTTGAAAAGGGTAAGGCTGATACCATAACGGCGTCTCTCGTAGGTACCTTCAGTGTAGCCGGTTGGAAGGGAGTGTAGTACTTGTTGCCAGTTTGCCATGGGAAAAGATAAGTTTACCGCAACCACCCCAACACCTTCCCCAGCCGTATCTGGCACGTAATGGTTGGATCTTTAATTTCATGATCAGCAGCAAGGAGGAAGGCTTTGGAGAGTATGATGGAGAGCGTACGGTCTCCTTCAAAGGGTAGATAGTACCGATCCGCCGCCCCAATTTTCTTATCGTACGATCCCGGTACAATGCAGAGATACTGGTCGTTTGGAGACATCAAGATGTTCCCACTACCGATATGGATTTTGTACGTCCTTAGCTGTCCTTTTACGATTAGGTATTTCTCCTCTACGGTAGCCACATCCCGGATTTTTAGTCGAGGAATCAGTTGCCCCAAGATGAGTTTGCGGTTTTGACCCATGGCCGTCAGGTTACGGGTAGTGTAGCACTGCCAGTAGCTCTGTACAACTTCCCCGCCACTATCCGTCCACTGGTCGTCGTTACCGATACTGGCTACCCCTACAAAGAGATCTACGTCGCGCATACACTCGGAAAAAGCCAGCGGTGGAACTTCAGCCAGGTCAAGTATGGTTCCTTGATCATAATCCAGAAACCGTACTTGATCCGTAGAGATGTACTTCCAGATGCCTGCTTCATTAGTCCACTCGTAACCGGCATCCATTTCCAAGATGATGAACTCTACCCGGAGGTTGAGCTCGCTCAACTCCTGGTAACAAGCCTGACTTTGCATGCCGTGGTCCCAAGCACCGATCAGTTGATAACTCCAACTCCGGCCGCGGGCCAGCGTAGCAAATTGGTGTTGCTTTAGAATGTGGGCGGCCATCCGGTTGCTGTAGGTACGCGTATTCTCTTCGGCCGCAGTAAGCACGTATACCTCACGGAAGGCTTGTTTAAAAGGCTGTTGAATCTCAAGCTCCAACAAGTAAGCCCGCCAGGCTTCTACCGTTGCGGCCGGTGCTAATGCAGGATGCCACAGTTTGAGGGTAGCGTAGTCATCCAACTGAATGGCTACACCTTCGATGGTTTTCCAGCCATCTGGGGTATTGATAATGGCTACCATTTCCTCTTTTTCAGCGGACTGTACGGACCAGATCAATCGCTCCGCAAAATGACGTAAAAGGCCGTTGCCTAACCATTGTTTTTGAAAGTACGTCACCTCCATTACCCGATCGAGACGAAAGCACCAGTCAAGGCGATTTCTCAGGTTCATGCTGTCCGTTTCCAGCTCTTTTTTATAGCGTTTTAGGGCATTCAATTCTTCGGCAAATCCCTCCTTGACGGCCTTAGGAACACTTTTCTGTACTTTCTCACCACGCTGCCAGTAGAGACGGCACTTACCCGGCTTTTCGAGCTTGAGGATAGCCACGTAGCCTCCAATTTGCTGCCGGTACTGACCATTTGCTAACTGGTGGTCCACCACTGCAAAATCTTCGATTTCTTGGCGGCTAATGCCTTTTTCCGCTGCGGCTACTTGGAGAATAGTATCGATTTTCTTGATGACGCTCGTTTGCTTCACGCGGTGACGAAGGCCGGAGAGTTCACTGATGCCATGCAGGTCGCTCATTTTTGCCAAGGCTTGTATGCAGGCATTACCTAACGCCATTTCTAAAGGGCCCTTGTTCGGCACTTTTCGGTAGCATTTCTGTGCGAGTACCGCCAAATCATGGCTTACAGCTGGATCACCTGAAAGAGCCGTTAACCAGAATAAGCCCTTGATGGCGTTTCGATTGGCCTGATCAACTAAAATAGGATAGTTATAATAAGATTGGTCTCGGCCCGGTGAATAAGGGCCAGTTTTCAGTAGCAAGCAGATAATCTCCCCGAGAAAAATGTCACAACGCTCAGTACCGGCAGCTTGACGTAATTCGCGAGCAGTTTTTAGCCAGCCTTTGCTTGGCTTTCCGGCACTAGCTCGACTGGCGTGGTGTAATAATGCAAAGCCATTACCTTTCGGCCAATTCGTCCTTACCATCGTATTGATTGCGGCGCCGATATTATCTTTTCCCTCTAGCAGCTTAAAAATAGGCTGCTCTGCAGGTTCTTTGAGCAAGGCAGCCACCCGATTGATGTACCTAATCTGGGCAGCTGTCCCTCCGTAAGGAATTCCGTCATTCTTTAAGCGTTCGTTGAATCGCTGTAGCATGGTACGAGCTTCAGGACCTGGGGAGAAATCTGTTCCGTACCATCGTTCCAATTGTCGTAAGAAGCTTGCTACTGGCCATTCATAGATGCTTATGCTCCAACCAATTC
>JBCDGT010000500.1:0-3855 GCA_038750915.1 Bacteroidota bacterium | reverse complement strand
GTCGCCACCGCCAGACTGGGCTGAAGTTACTCTGATACATCTGTTCCGTTGTCGGGTCGATCCAACGGTCTTCGGCCTCAGTGTAAAGCCAGAAGGGAGCGGAGGTTTGTTCTCCGGCTTTAACGGATTCATGCTTGGACCAGACGTTCAATTGCTTGCTTTTGGTGTAGCGGCCGCTCCAGCCGCCCCAGTGGGGATGATTTATATCGGCCAGGCCTGGATAGACCAGTTGCAACCATGGGATGGTACCCCCTCCTTCTAGGAAAAGCAGTCGACCGCCACGGTTGCGTCGGAGTGGATAGAGCATTCCCAGTTTTCCGTGGCCCCCCATCACGTGTTCCAAAGACCACTGGTGCTGGCCCAGCGCGCTGTAGGCGTAGGGCTGCCAGGTATGTGGCCCAAGGTTGGTTAGTTTTCCTTGGTTGGCGAAGGCGCCATCAAAGCTGGGGCCGCCGTAGCAGTAGGTTTGGTAGTTGCTGCGTACCCAGTGGAGATCGGGGAATTCGTGACAGAGCCAGGCTCCTGCGTCGTCTTGGGCCCCATTTTCATATATCCGCAATTTGGAAATTAGGGTATCGGTGGCCGCCGCACCGTGTGCTCGCCGGTAATCGGTTAGGGCCTGAGCTAGCGTATTGGAACCGGCGTTTACTACGACGTACACCGGTCTGGGGTCCGGTCGGGTGAGTATCTCAATGAGTCTTTCGGAGCCTGGGCTTGCCTGGTCGGGCCCCGTAGCGGCTATCCCGTAGCCTGCTTGTCCGTTGCAGACAATGGAATGCAGGTATTCGACCGTGGGCCAGTTCATGGCGTGGCGTTTCAGACTAGGTAGTACGGCGGCGTAGCCGTCGATCAAGCGGTGAAATAGCTCTGGGTGAAGCTTGCGGCGGTAAGGGATATTACTTTCGGGACGTAGAAATTTCCCGGTTACTGCAATCAGGGCTTCCAGGTCAACGGTATTAGCGTACATCAGCAGGTGCATCATCTGTTGCTCTTCATCTGGCTCGTTGCCCATATCGGCAAGAATGACGAGGCGCGGCAGGTTTGTTGCTTTTTGGGCCTTAATGGAGGAAGTAATCAGTAAGAGTAGGCAAGTAAAGAGGGAAATAAGATGCATCCGTAACTGGTATTTTAAGCGTTCAGACCTGGGTGCATCAAGGTAATGATTATCCCTTACTACTGATCTTTTACCACTGAATGATAATACGATCGTTATTTGATAGATGCACCCCTGGTGCGATCGTAAACGAACCAGAAGTTTTTGCGCGATCGCAGGTGCTAAGTTTGGTAGCGGGCACTTTAACTATTTAGGTCCTCACTAATACACCTTATCTTCCCCGCCGAAGTTTGCTCCTTTATCCGTTTTCGGCACCTGCGGCCGCGCCTGGCAACAAAAAGGAGCGTTAAATAGTCGATGCAAAAATTTTAAGCTTAGTGACCATGCCAAAGTACCTGCTCTTTTTATTGGCCTTATTCGTTCTGGCCTGCAACTCTACACCAGAAGCTGCCGAAACGCCAGTGGCGACTGCAGAAATGGAAACCACTGCTGAGGCGGAAGAGGACTGGATCATCCTCTTTGATGGCACCTCTACGGAAGGCTGGAGGGGCTACAACGGAAAATCCATGCCACCCGGCTGGGTGATTGAAGATGATGTACTCACCTTTGACGATGGAGAAAAGACCTCCGATGCCGAATACGAAGGGGGCAAAGACATCATTTACGCCGCCGAAGAGTTCGATAATTTCGAACTCTACCTGGAGTGGAAAATTCCCCCAGGCGGCAATAGTGGGATATTCTACCACGTGAAAGAAGGTTACGGAGGCCCCCCGGAAGTTTCCCCCGAGTACCAGCTGATCGACGACGAGAACTATACTAAGTACCACGACATCTGCGACTACAACAAAAGCCTCGGCTACTCGTGTGACCTGCAGGACTGGCAGTCTACTGGCGCCGACTATGCCATGTACCCAGGCGATCAAGAAGGTCGTATTCTGAAACCCGCCGGAGAGTGGAACAGCAGCCGGATCATCTTTACCCCCGAACAGGCTGAATACTGGCTGAATGGCAAAAAAGTGGTGTCTTTTGTTCCTTGGTCAGAAGATTGGGAAGCAAAGAAAAACAGCGGAAAATGGAGCCACGCCCCCGACTACGGGAAGTTTAAAACGGGCTATATTGGTCTGCAGGACCACGATAGCGCGCTGTGGTTTCGGAATATCAAAGTCAAACGACTTTGAATTGGTACATTGGTCTTTTGGTCCGTTAGACTCGCACTAAGTTGACCTGGAGGTCAATGCTCCTAATGGTCCAATAATTCCAATAGCACTAATAGACTAATTAATCTCGATCAAGCAAAATGAAAAGAAGAACATTTCTCAAAAATTCCGCCGCCGTAGCTGCCGCGGCGACTTTCCCGGCTACCGCTCTGGCAAAAACGGGTGTTGCCGGTTTACGAACCGCTCACATCGGTATTGGTGGAATGGGTATGGAAGATCTCCAGGCCATGGCTTCCCACCCCGAAGTGGTGGTAACTGCGCTGTGTGATGTAGACGCCAAACGGCTGGCCGTCGCCTCCGAGATGTTTCCCAAGGCGAAGACCTACAAGGATTACCGCCTGATGTTAGAGGAGCTTAAAGATGGAATCGACGCCGTGGTGGTCTCTACGCCTGATCATACCCACGCTCCGGCCTCGATGAAGGCGATGGAAATGGGCAAGGCAGTGTACTGCCAGAAGCCCCTAACTCATCACGTAACTGAGGCACGGGCCATGCGTAAAATGGCTAAAGAAAAAGGATTGGTCACCCAAATGGGCATTCAGGTGCATAGCTTTTACGATTACCGCTTGGGGACGGAACTGATCCGTTCCGGTATCATCGGTAAGGTGAAGGCCGTAAGGGCCTGGTCGCCTAAAAACTGGGGGTACAACGGAGCTGCCCCCCAGGGTGAAGACCCCATTCCAGCCCACCTGGATTGGAATCTCTGGCTGGGTACCTCCGCAGAGAGGCCTTACAAAGAGGACGTGTATCACCCCGGTAACTGGCGTAAGCTGGTTGATTACGGTTGTGGCACTTTGGGTGATATGGGCGTACATATCTTCGATACCCCCTACAATGCATTAGAGCTCGATATTCCCAAAACGATCAAGACCAAGTGCCGGGAGCCAAATGGCTTTGGTTTCCCCGAGAACAACGTAGTTACCTACAAATTCCCTGGTACCAAGTACACCACCAAGAAGTTCAAGTGGGTCTGGTACGACGGGCCCGGTGCGCCAGCGGATCACAAGCACTTGCGACTACCAAACGGGGAGGAGCTGCCCGACCAGGGAGCGATGTTCATCGGTGAAAATGGCCGTCTTTTACTGCCGCACTTCATGCAGTTACCCCGGAAAATCGTTAAGGGGGCTTACGTCAACATTGATGACCAGATTGCTAAGATTGAAAAGGACTTTGAGCTAGGTAAACCCGTACGGGATTACGCCGTGGAGAGTAAGTACCACTACCATCAGTTCGTCGATGCCTGCTTGGGCAAGGATGAAGTGACGGCCCCTTTCTCGTATGCTGGTCGACTTACGGAGACGATTCTACTAGGGACCATCGCTGGCCGCTTCCCTAATAAAACCTTGCACTGGGACAACGCTACGGCTAGGTTCCGCGAAGAAGAAGCCAATAAGTTCTTGGACGCACCCTATCGGGATTTTTAGCAGTGAATGTGGGAATGAATGAATTTGACAATGTCATTTTTGCTTTCACGCATTAAGCTAAAGTCTTCGCTAGACAAACACACTCCTCGATCTCCCCCAGCTTCCTGTATTTTGGGATCTGGCGGTAGCCCATTCGTTCATAAAGGCGCGTAGCTTCGGG
>JBCDGT010000499.1:0-3858 GCA_038750915.1 Bacteroidota bacterium | reverse complement strand
GGACCCTCGACCACTATAAAACTGACTACTTTGACTTGATTGGCGCCTCCCCTACCAATCCCTGGATCGAACCTACTCGTAAGCATACCCGCACCGTCCGCGGTGGCTCTTATGACACTTACACCGAAGAGGCTGGCTGTCGGGTTCGGGAAAAATCCAGCCCCAAGTGGCAGGCTCGCGACCCTCAAATACCCAAGTCGAAGTGGTGGAACGTCGATTCCGAATTCCTTGGCTTCCGCCTCGTCAGTCCCGCCAAGCAACCTAGCACAGAAGAGGTAGCCGCCTTTTTTGCTAAGGCGATTGTTGACTAGACCCCTTAAGCCCTCTCCACCGCCGTAGGCAGCTGCAAAGCAAAACCCCTACGCTGGAGATGGAAACAAGAGACCAATAGTACAAAGTACCAATAGACTAACAGACCAAAATACCATTCTAGATCATGCCAACTCCTCAATCTCGCCGCGACTTTCTTCGCAAGTCTACCGCCCTGGCCGGCGGCCTCGCCATCAGTTCTCAAATTGCCGCAAAAGCTCATATCGACGGAGCCGACACCATCAAGATCGGCCTCATCGGCTGTGGTGGCCGTGGCACCGGTGCAGCTTTTCAGGCGCTGTCCACCGAGCAGAACGTTCAGCTAGTTGCTATGGCTGATGCTTTTCGCGACCGCTTGGACAAGAGCTACGAAGGCATCAAGGGACAACTAGCTGACAACGACCTCGACGCCGGCCGCCTGAACGTGGCTGAGGAAAACAAATTCGTTGGCTTCGAAGCATATAAAAAGGTAATTCCTCTGGTGGACGTACTGGTTATTGCGACCCCTCCAGGTTTCCGGCCCATTCACTTCGAGGCAGCCGTAGAGGCCGATAAGCACGTTTTCATGGAAAAACCCCTTGCCGTGGACGCCCCCGGCGTCCGCCGGGTGCTCAAAGCTGCCGAGGTAGCCAAAAAGAAAAAGCTCAACGTCGTAGTTGGCCTGCAACGCCACTACCAGAAAAAATACACGGAAGGCTGGGTAGATATGCTACAAAACGGCGCCATCGGCGACATCACCGCCAGCTACGTTTACTGGAATTCCGGCGGCGTGTGGGTACGCCCGCGCCAAGAGGGCCAGACGGAAATGGAATACCAAATGCGCAATTGGTACTACTTCAACTGGCTTTGCGGCGACCATATCAACGAGCAACACATCCACAACCTTGACGTGGGCAACTGGGTAAAACAAGACTATCCAATAAAAGCCGAAGGCTTTGGTGGTCGCCATACCCGTAATGGGAAGGAGCACGGTGAAATTTTCGATAACCATGCCGTTCAGTTTACCTACGCAGACGGGAGCGTTATGAACAGTCAATGCCGACACTGGCGGGGAGCGGCCAAAAAGGTTACCGAGGCCTTCCAGGGCACCAATGGCTCAGCCCCCAGCCCCGGTAAGATCATGACCAAATCAGGCTATACCCTGCTGAACCACAACGACCGCAAAGACCCCAACCCCTATCAGCTGGAGCACGATCTGCTCTTCGCCGCCATCGCCAAGGGAGATTATAAATTCGCCGACGCGGAGAACGGAGCAAAATCTACTATGACCGCCATATTGGGCCGCATGGCAACCTATAGTGGCCAGATCATCAGTTGGGACGACGCCATTAATTCCAACCTAGACCTCTCTCCGAAGAAGTACGCCTTCGACGCCGAAGCGCCAGTACTTCCGCTAGCTAGTGGTTACTATCCAATTCCGGTCCCCGGTGAGACAAAGGTGATGTAGATTTTTCCCAACTTGCATCTTTCTCAGTTCAAAAGCTGTTTATTAGTGCACAAAGTGGTAAAACATGGTTATTCAAAGAACTGTAGATAAAATAATCCAGTTTCTTACATCTTTCCCTACTCCGGAAGAGGTGTTGGCGTTTACCCCTCCGGTTGAAAGCCAGTCAAGATTAACCGAGTTACTCAACGAACAAAGTGCTCGCGATCTTAGCCAAGAGGAAAAGCAAGAACTCGATTATTTTATGCTCGTCGAACATATCATGCGTATGGCAAGATTTACGGCGAAGGAACGGCTTGCTGCATGAGAAAAGCAATCCCCGTAGCGGTAAAACAGTTGGTCATAGCGCGAGCGAATGCTGTTTGTGAATATTGCAAATATCC
Source organism: Bacteroidota bacterium (assembly GCA_038750915.1). GTDB lineage: Bacteria > Bacteroidota > Bacteroidia > Chitinophagales > Saprospiraceae > Neolewinella. Next base: position 1,722 of record JBCDGT010000499.1, on the reverse strand, counting down.
TGAAGAAGACTCCTTTTTTGTATTCCATATAGAGCATATCCGTAGTATTAAGCACGGTGGAACGGACGATGAAAGCAATTTAGCCTACAGTTGCCCCCCTTGTAATCATGCAAAAGGGAGTGACGTAGGAACTTTTGTAGGAAAAGAGGAAGTTTTAGTCAGGTTATTTCACCCAAGAAAGGACGTCTGGGAAGACCATTTTTTGTGGGATGGAACACGGATTGTTGGTACGACACTGGTTGGAAAAGCAACCGTTCAACTCCTTAAGTTTAATGATGTTGATCGTCTAGTGGAACGACAACGGATCATTCAATTGAAGTAGGTTTTGTGTATTCGGTTATTATTGATAGCGACACTGTTTTCGATTAAATGCTCCGGCCAAGAACGCCTCACCTTCACCCATCCTGCCATGGGGACTACCTTTCGTATCACCATCAGCACGCCAGATACGGCCGGTTTAGTCGCAACCATTCGGAGGAGCTTCCGACGGATCGATGCTTTGGAGCAAAGTATGAGCGACTACCGCTCTGATAGCGAGCTAAACCATCTCGTGGGGTCTACCGAACGGCAATCGGTCTCCACGGATTTGTACACAGTACTTCGATTTAGTAAGAAGTTAGCGCGGCGTAGTAAGGGAGCCTTTGACCCTACCATCGGCCCGCTTTCAAAATTATGGCGACGCGCTTTCCGGCAGCAGGCTTTTCCAGAAAAGGAGAGAATTCTTTCGGCGCGGGCGCGGGTGCAATGGAGAAGATTAAAAATAGGCAAGCCAAATCGGGTACGTCTACGCCGCGAAGACGTCCAGCTAGACCTGGGGGGCGTAGCTAAGGGGTATACCCTTGACGTAGTAGGAAAATTGTTAAGAGAAGCTGGTTTCCCGGCCTTCCTGATCGATGGTGGTGGTGATTTATTGTTAGGGGAAGCTCCCCATCGGGGTGAGTGGAAAGTAGAATTTACCGGCGGCTATACAGTCAGTCATTTATCAGAAACCGCAGTGGTCACTTCCGGAGATACTTACCGCTACCTGGAACACCAGGGCCAGCGCTACAGCCATATCATCGACCCAAGAACGGGCCTAGGGTTACAAAATAGTCGACCCATTACCGTTACTGGCCCGTCCGCTATGGTAGCAGACGCGCTGGCCTCTGCTTACTCCGTTAATCCTGGCAACTGGGCAAAGGCTTTCCAAGGCTATGAGCTTAGTGGTCCACAAAGAGCACATAAATACCGATAAGCGGGTTAGTTCTCTTCTAAATTTTCCTAACGTCTCACGGCTAGCACACCTAATACCGGCCCGATGGCTAGTAGCGGAAATACGTACACTAAGCCGATGACTTCCAGCAAACCAGTTAGCAGTTGGATGCTAACAATGGTGAGTCCGAAACCGATGCAATTAACGATGGTCAAGGCAGTACCTTTAACGGCAGGGTCCGCATTCTTTGCCACCAAGGTCGAAAAGAGCGGAGAGTCCATCACGACCACCATACCCCAAAAAAATAGAAACCCGATAAATAGCGGCGGCGGCGCATAAAAGAACAGTAGCGGTAATAGCAGACAGCAAACACCAGATAGGGCCAATGCCCCACGGGCTACCTGCCGCACCCCCAACCGCTCCGATAAATAGCCACCTAGTATACAGGCTAGTCCACCAGCAGCAATAACTCCGAAGGAAAGCAAGGAAACGTTAAAGGGTTTGTTCGCTTGTTCAGTGGCGAATAGCAT
>JBCDGT010000498.1:0-3859 GCA_038750915.1 Bacteroidota bacterium | reverse complement strand
CCTGGGTATTGTGCTCCTTACTTTCATCCTGGAAGCTACTGGTATGGCGGACGTAGCGGGTAAACGAGAAACGGAGGAGATCATCGACCATCCACACCAGCGATAAACCGATGCAGCTACTACCAAAGGATGGGGGGTGTGTGGCAGCTACCTTAGAAGATAGCGGGAAAGAAATACTTCAGCGATCAGTTCAATTTTGGGACCTAAAGTGGCCTCAATAAGCTTGGCCATTTCACGCTGCGTGAATTTTGCGAGTAAGCAAGATCGCCAGTCTGAGACAGAAAGCAGGAGATGGGTAACTTCGGTGGCGGAAGCCGCAAAAGCCAGTTGGTTCTGCAAGGTCTGACGCTCTTCAAGAAAGGGATAATCTACCCCTGTGAAATTGCGGTTGTGGTCGTAATTATTCGGTGGAGGGACAAAGGAAAGTATCCGAAAAAAAGGCTCCAACAGGACGTCGAAGTCGTACACTATAATGGTAGCTTGTTTGGTCAGCAGCCAGCTGAGTTCCTGGAGGGTTTCGGCGGGGTCCCGATAAAAAAGAGAGCCGGCAAAAGTGGCTAGGTCGAAAGAACCGTCGAAGAAGCCCTGATCGAGGCGGTCGTCCATTTCCAGAAAAGTAATGGTAGGGGCTGGCTTACAGATCGCCAGCATCGCTGGATCTGGCTCGATTCCGATAATGCGTTTACACCAGCGCGCGGCGGCATGGGTAGAGTGTCCGGTGCCGCACCCTACATCTAAGCCCAACTCGAAGCGCTCTTCTGGCGCCAGGCTGAGGGCCAAAATACGTTCGTGTAACGGAGGCCGGTAAGCAGCATAATGCTGCGCTGTCTCCGCACCGTATGCATCTTTCACTTACCTAAAACCAACTGCCGTTCAGGGCCGAACGGAAGGGCCAGGGAATGGACAAGAGGATAGCCAAAAGACCGAGAAAGTACCATAAACTAATCGACTTCCACCCCTTATTCAGTTCTGCTTGGCGCTTCGCCTTGGAGTAGCCAATGGTTACTAGGGCAATACCGATGAGCATGCCGAGCAGGTGCTCCACGGTGTAGAAGCGCTGGATAGTGTTGCCCATCACGTTACCTTCAAAACTCACTAATGGGCTTAGCCATAAATAGAGCAATAGACCTAAGAGCAGCTGAACATGGACGGAGATCATGGCGAACAGTGCGAGTTTATCTTTGCCAGGGTAAACGGAGCCACCGCGGCGTTTGCCGAATGCTTTGAGAATGGCCACTATCAGTAAGACAAGCACTACCCAACGCAGACCGGAATGCGCGTGCTTGATCGCCGTGTATAGGATATCCATGAAAAGGCCTCTTTTAGTGTGATCCGCAAGGTAAGCATCTTGGCGAAGATTCTACTTCAGCCAACCTGTTTAGCCATACGAAGTTCTTTGCGCCAATAGCTAAATCCATAAATCGCCATCCCTACGTTGATCACCATCATGAGGGAAAATAGGTTGGCCCCAACGCTGCCGTAAAGCCAGACGTAGATCAGGTCAATCACGATCCAGTACAACCAATTTTCCAGCTTCCGCCAGATCAGTAGGAAGGTAGTGATGATGCTGAAGGAGGTTGTAATGCCATCGGGCAAGGTCGCCGCTGCGGTAAAAATGCCGCTTACAAATAAATGCAATAGCCACCCCCCAATTAGGCCAAGCACAATGACGAAAACGTGCTCCAGTAAAGTCATTCGTTGGATGCTACTGCCCGCTCGCTCCGGTAGCGCACTGCTGTCCAATAGCTCCGGAGAGGCTTCGATGTCCATTGAGGCCGTTTTGCCCATCCGCTGCCACTGCCACAGCCCGATCCCCGCCATGACGAAGTAGAAAAGCTGTAAGAAGCCATCGGATACCAGCTGGTAAACCACGAAGGATTGGTATGCCCAAACGGCCGTACTAATGGCGGCAAAAAACCAGCACCAGTTGTTATCGCGCGCGGCCAGGAAGACGTAGGCGAGCGACGTCAGCAAGGCGATCCAGTCCAGTGGTCCGGCAGCAATAATTTGTTCCAGTAGTTCCGTCATACACTTTTCCTCTCCCTTACCCTCTCCGGTTCGGCTATCGCCTGGAAAGGGGTGCAAAAATTTATGGTTCCTAGTCTCCTGTCCTGCGGGCAAATCAGATATCGCCAATCAGATATCAAATATCAGCTATCGTCACCCCACCATGTCCATCCATTCCATTTCCTTCTCTTCGATTTGCTCGTTGACTTCGGCAAGTTGACGGCCGAGTTCCGCAATCTTTTCTGCGTCCAAGTTAGCGGCGTCTTCGAACTGCAGGCTGATTTTCTTCTTCTTTTCTTCCAGTTTACTCAGCTGGTTTTCTACCCGGCGGATGGCTTTACGCTGTTCCTGACTGATGTGCTCCGTCTCTTTTTTCGGAGCAGAACTGGGCGCGGTCGCAGGTGCAGGGCTTGGTTTTGGAGCAGCGGAAGCTTGGCGGGCTTCTTCCTGTTTTAGGGCGCGGTATTCGGTGTACAAGCCATTCCAATCCTTGATCTGTCCGTCGCCCTCAAAGATGAAGAGGTGGTGAGCTAGTTTATCCAGAAAGAAACGATCGTGGGAGACGATGAGTACGCAGCCGGGAAAGTCCATCAGGAAATCCTCCAACACGTTCAACGTCATAATGTCAAGGTCGTTGGTCGGCTCGTCAAGAATGAGAAAGTTGGGATTCTGCATCAGGATGGTGAGCAGGTACAGGCGGCGTTTCTCTCCGCCGCTGAGCTGACTGACGTACACCTGCTGCTGTTTGGAGTTAAACATGAAGCGTTCCAGTAAGCCTCGGGCCGTGAGTTTCATCCCTTTCTCCAACGGGATAAATTCGGCGATTTCGCGGATAACCTCGATCACCCGCATGTCTTCCTTAAGGTTGATCCCGTCCTGGGTGTAGTAGCCGAAAACCGTGTTGGAACCATGGACGACCTTACCCGTATCCGGGGCAAGTTCCTTGGTCAGCATGTGCAAGAAGGTAGATTTTCCCGCTCCGTTCTTGCCCACAATTCCAGCACGTTCTCCCTTCTGGAATTTGTAACTAAAGCCTTTGATCAGTTGTTTGTCGCCGTAGCTTTTACTGATGTTGTGGGCTTCCAAGATTTTGCTGCCGAGGCGCTGACCTTTGATTTCGATGGTCAGTTCTTCCTCTTTGCGGAAGGAGCCAACCTTTCCTTTCAGGTCGGCGTAGGCAGAAAGGCGACTCTTGGCCTTGGTACCACGCCCACTGGGCATTCTACGCACCCACTCTAGTTCTTTTTTCAGGCGCTTCTTGTCCTTAGCCAGTTCAGCGGATTCGGTGGCTTCGCGGGTGGCTTTTTTCTCCAGAAAGTCGGAGTAATTGCCGGTGTAGTGGTAGAGTTCTCCGCCGTCGAGTTCAATGATGCGGTTACAGACGCGCTCCAGGAAGTAGCGGTCGTGGGTGACCATCAGCAGGGTGAGATTAGTACTTTGGAGCCATTCTTCCAGCCACTCGATCATTTCCAGGTCGAGGTGGTTGGTCGGTTCGTCCATGATGATCAAGTCCGGCTCGTCGATGATCAACTTAGCCAGCGCGACGCGCTTACGCTGGCCACCAGATAGGGTGCTGACCTGCTGGTGGATGTTCTCGATATTGAGCTTGAAGAGTACTTCCTTGATACGCGCTTCGATGTCCCAGGCCTGGAGGCGGTCCATTCGGGTTAGGGCATCTTGTAGTTTTTGGGGCTGGTCGGCGCGAGAGAGGGCTTCTTCGTAGTCCCGTACGGCTACTACCATTTCGTTGTCACTGTCAAAGACAGCGTCCATTACGCTGGCGTTGTCCCCAAAGTCGGGTTCCGGCGGTAGGTCGGCCAGGGGCGGTGGGGGGGGGGGGGGCGCGGGGGGG
>JBCDGT010000497.1:0-3859 GCA_038750915.1 Bacteroidota bacterium | reverse complement strand
GTTGGCGGCGCTGGCCGCGGTGGCGGAAAGAGTCCATAGTTTAGAGCATACTAGCGAGGTCCGCTGGCGAATAATGTACGTTTTTCAAGACTTTACGGTCGTCGATTCGGTACACTAAAAATACGTCGCCAGAAGCTTCAATAACCCCATTTTGTCCCTGTTTTTGGTAATGGACCACGGTAGCTTCCGCTTCCGCACGGGTGGCGCAGGTTTTGCTCATATTTGAACGGTGTACTTCTTCAAAAAGAGATTTGAATTTTCCGGCCAAACCAAACTCTAAAATGGCTCCACTAAGTACGTATTGGAGATCGGCAAAAGCATCGGCAGCTTCGACTAGGTCATTGTTCTCAATTGCCTCGGCTAATTCATTTAATTCTTCCTGCAAGAGGGTAATCCGCAACCGGCAGCGATCGGCATCGGGTATTTGTGGCGCGTCAAGTACGGGGAGACGAAAGGTGCGGTGAAATTCGGCTACGTCGGCTAAAGCATTAGGGCTGGTCATGGCTATCTATGATTTTGGGCGAATATAGGGCGGAGTCTCGCAAACCTATTTCCTACCTTCGTCTTATGCGCATCCTGAAGAAAGTTCTCTTTTGGCTCCTGGGCCTTGTTGCGGCCTACGTTGGGGGATTTTTGCTGTTTGGCACCTTTACCGATTGGCAACCAACCGGGACGGAAGTGCTTACTGCTGCTGCTACTGATCAGTCCGACCAGCCTGAAGTTCGTGATTCCCTCCTTAGATTCCTTACCTGGAACGTTGGCTACGGTGGTATCGGCGACGAAGATTTCTTTTTTTACAATAAAGGCGATTTTTTCTGGACGCAGCCCGGAACTGTGCGCATGAACCAGGAGCGGGTAGAGGGTAATGTTTTTGGCCAGGAAGCTACCCTAAAGGCCCAATTGGCCGATTTTTACCTCCTCCAGGAAGTAGATACTTCCGCTCGCCGTAGTCACTACATCAACCAATTAGCTAATGCTCGTAAGGCTCGTCCCGAGTATGCGGCCTACTTCGCCCCTAACTTCCAGAGCAAACGTGTCCCCTTGCCCTTACTGCAGCCCTGGGATCACTATGGCTACGTAATTAGCGGCTTAGTGTCGCTTTCCCGTTACCAACCCCGCTCGTCAGAACGCATTCAACTACCCGGGGAGTTTCCCTGGCCAACTAAGTTGTTTCAGTTGGATCGCTGTGCTTTGCGTCAGGCATTTCCGGTGGCAGGAGGAAAAGAATTGGCGGTCTATAATTTACACCTATCTGCATACGATAAAAGCGGTGGTATTCGTCAGCAGCAAATGGCGGCGGTTAAAACGGCGGCTATGGCCGATTATGCTGCTGGACGTTACGTTGTTATCGGTGGCGATTGGAACCAACTACCTCCAGGCTTCAATTGGTTTACTTTCAATCCTACCGTAGAAAAAATAGAATTACCCAAGACGGTCGGCTTCGACTTTATGCCTCCCGGTTGGAAGTATGCCTATGACCCTAGCGTGCCAAGCGTTCGTACCAGTGATGCGCCTTACGATGCCCACCGGACTCGGCGCTCCCTAATTGATTTTTACCTACTTAGCCCCAATTTGCGGATTAAAAAGGTTAGGGGAATAGATCAGACCTTCATGTTCAGTGATCACCAGCCCGTTTACCTGGAGGTGGAGTTGCTGTAAGTTAGGGTCCACTTTTGGCGAGGAGTTCTCTGTGGGGTTTAATTGATTACCCCCCCTGGAATTATGTCCTGTCAAGTAAGGTCAGGTCTAAGCGTAGGATGAACAAATGGCAGTACGATTTGGGAATCCCTCGCTTAAGCGCTCAATACCCTATTCTTACCCGACTCTAAGTCGATAACTAGTCCCTATCTTTCCGCATAAATAGCTTGATTCATGCAAAGAAGATCCTTCCTTACCACCAGTTTAGCTTTACCCTCAGCCGTTGCCCTTGCCGGGGAAACCTCTTTCCCTAGTCCTTTACCCGCCCCCGCAAAGTTTACCATTAGCCTGAAGGCTGACGCGATCGGGGTAGATGGTAAACCCATGGACTTGTTAAAGGGAGCGATCAAGCATGGCTATGGTGCGCTCTCTGTACCGGCACAGTGGTTGGTGGGGATGACGGTCAAGCAGAAAGAAAAATTTGCCAAGAAGGCAGAGAGTAAAGGCCTGAAGTGGGGCGCGAACGGCCTACCTATTGAGTTTCGTAAGACCGAAGCTCAGTTCAAAGCTGATTTGGGGGCTTTGCCTATGCACGCAAAGAACTTAGGCAGTATCGGTGTTGACCGGATCGGTACTTGGATTATTTCCAGTCACGATGAGCTGACCTACAACGAGAATATGGAGCAGCATGCCGACCGGCTGCGCGCCGCCGCCAGAATCCTCAAGGAGGAGGGCATTAAACTTGGGCTTGAATACCTCGGAACTACTGCCTTGCGCCACGCTGGGCGATTTGCCTTTCTATCTTCCGGTCGTGAACTAAAAGAATTAATCGCCTTAATTGGGGAACCTAATGTTGGGGTAATTCTAGATAGCTACCATTGGTACACCGCGAGGGAGACGGAGCAAGACCTAATGCTATGGAGCAACGAGGAGATCGTAGCTGTTGATCTGAACGATGCGAATAGCCAGCTGACTTTAGATCAACAAACTGACGTTGCCCGTGAGTTGCCGGGAGCTACTGGTGTTATCGACTTGGATACTTTCCTACAAGCATTGGTAAAGACCGGCTACGATGGTCCTGTTCGAGCGGAACCTTTCAGCCGGACCCTCAACATGATGGATAATGAACTAGCTATGGCAGCTACCTACGCGGCGGTGGCAGGAAGTATTCAGAAGGCGCTGGGGTAAGGAGGGTGGTAATTGGTGTTTGGTAGTTAGTATGTGTGCTTACCAATAACCAACTTCCAAAAACTAATTAACAATTACCTGCCACTAGAACCTAAAGCCGACACTAGCTTGGATGGACCGAGTGAAGTCTTCGTCATCAGTATTGAACTCTCTTCCTTCCAGGAGGTCTTCATCGATGATTCTGAGGTCATTTTCTCCGTTGGTAATGTCCGTCAGCCCGTGCTGGTAACGTACTCCTAGGTAAAGCCCACTGTTGAGGAAGTAACTGACGCCGGCGATCAGCCCGAAGTCCAGGCGACGGTAGAGTGCATCGTCGCGGTTGGAATTGTAGTAAGCAGCAACTACTCCAGGGGCGGTAGCTCCAGTATTTAGCATGGTTCCTTCACTCGAAATAACTCCTGCACCGCCGGCGGGATCGCTGAGGTAATTACCATCGATGCTAAAAATAATATCGTTTTCCAGTCCGAAGGTGGGCGTATTGTAAGTAGCACCTCCGGTAACTCGACTACTCACGAGGAAGCCGGCACTTACGCCGCCTTCAATTTCTAAGGGACCGAGGCGGTAATAAGCCACCATCGGGATGTCAATGTAGCTATTTACAATACTGCGCTCGATAACCGCGTCACCGAAGATTACGTCGCCTTGCGTATCATTCCGATCCGCGTAGAGGTAAAAGTAAGAGGGACCTTCAAATCTTCTTTCTCCTCCCTTTTGGCTGTACATAAAGTCCGCTTTAATCCCGATAAGGTCCGTAAAAGCAAAGGCAAAAGTGGCACCAACGTGAAAACCAGTAGCGCTATTAAATGTCTCCAGGGTCTCTCCTGCCATATTCATCTCCTGCGGGCCCTCAAAATTGACGAAGTTGAGGCCGGCGCGGAAACCTCCGTGGAATTCCTGAGCGGATAAAGAACCGCAGAACAATAGAACAAAAAGGAAAAGTAGCGATTGGCGCATGTTGTTGCTGATTTTAGCGCAAAGATGGGGGAGTGGGGTTAAATGGGTGTTTATTCCTCCCGAAGGCGGGCGCGGTGTG
>JBCDGT010000496.1:0-3861 GCA_038750915.1 Bacteroidota bacterium | reverse complement strand
GATAGCCAGCAGGGCAAAAATAAGGCCAGCTCAGCGAATAACCAGCTTGTGGGCCTGTGCTCCCAACCAGAGTACGTACATACCCCCGGCAGGCCGGCCTAGGTTGAGTTCACTTTGACCCGGCTCAACCGTTCCCAATTGCAGCAGCCTCCCATTCAGGTCGAATAGCCTCCAAGGCATTTTCCCGGCGGAAGGGGCATTAAAAAACACCCGCCCCTCGGAAGGATTGGGACCAATCCGCAAAGGAGTTGGAGGAACTAGGGAATCTGTAGCAGTCCGGATATTACACACCCAATCGGCCAGAAATTCCGTCCGTGCGCTGATCCAATCAACAGTGTAGGCTAATTTAGCGGCAGTAGTATCTAAGAACCCTCCCGGCCAGCGAGCGGCCTCCCTGGCGTAAACTCCGTTTGCGGCCAAGTAATCATACTCTTTGCGAAAACGCTCTTGTAAACTATCTGGAGCCAGTAATCCGTCCGTGGTTAATGCTCCGTAGCGAGCACAAAGGGCCTCGTTGAATCCATTTACATTGTTTTCCAGTAGGCGGCGATACAAACCATTGGTCAGGACCGTACGAACCCAGGGAAAATCAGTGCCATCCCACCGGTTACCAAAGGTGCCATCGAGATCCCAGGGGACAAAAAAGTAGGGCTCGCCCGCGTCGTAGCGACCAGTATAAATGTTTTTGCCACTGTTGTCTTCTGCCCCCGTAAGGTTGAGGAAAAGGAAATAATCGGCAATATTTTCGAGGGTATACCAATTGGTTACCCCCGCGGCGAACGCTTCATCGGAAGCCGTCACCGTAAAAGATAATAGTTCGGCCAGACCAGACCAATCAATGATATCGTCCGGGTCTGGGTATTCCAGTTCGTATTCATCAAGGGTCTCTTCCGTATTGTCAAAAGGAGAAAGGGGACCTTCAAACTTAGTGGGAGCAGACCACTGGATGCTCTTGTACAGCTCCCCCCGAATTCGATTATTGCCCTCATCGTACTTCTTGATCCGCAGCAGCTTACGGTCAATCTGTTCGGAGAGCAAATAAATACCCTGGTAGCGCTCATTGACGAATACCTCGCACCACATCACTCCGGCACCAGCTTTGGCACGGTCATCCGCTTCCAGATAGTAGGGCTCGTGTAGGTCAAGCCATAAACTGTGGGCAACAAAAGCATTGAGGCGCAACGGCTCATTATAAAGTGCATCGAGCACCCAATCGTCATCGTCCCGCAGGGAGCCGAATTGCACGTCCCGGCTATCTTCTCCAGTAGCATCTTCCCAGAACTCCAGGTCATACGTTTTCTTTGGGAAGGTCTGGCTAAAGCCGCCCCGCAGTTCGATCCCGAGGCTTCCTTCCAGCGTTTGGTCATCATCGCCGTACCTAAATACTGCCGGCACCTTTGGCTCATCCGGAATCTCTTCATTAGTAGCAATATTCAGCAGCGGCAGTTGGGTGAAATAAAGGGTAAATTCCGTTCCGACCCGCCTAACGGTATAGGGAGTACCGTAGGCAAGTGCTGCAACTGGGGTAGTAAGCTCATAATTTGTTTCGGCGCGGACGCTGGTGAAAAGTTGGGTTGTTTGAGCGTTGAGGGTCGCCAAGTCCGCTCGACAGAGGAGCAGGCCTGCTGTTTCGTCTACCGCATATTGCCCCGGTGCCAGAGGGCCAACGACCGCCTGAGCGGGTAATGCTAGGGGTAGAAATAATAGAAGTGCCAATAAAGAACGGTGCATAGTCTCAAAGCTAAGCATCCTACACTGGGTTTTCAACGACAAATAATCTCTTGCATCCATTCCTCGATAAAGACCGACTTTACTTAACTTGTGAAATACCCTACCTACCGAAAAAGACACAATGCCCTATCTAAGAAAGCTGCTTCAGTTCTTACCGTTTGTCAGCCTCCTACTTTTTTCCTTATCGCTATCCGGCCAGAGCGTTCTAATCAATGAAATATCCGCCACCAACACATTGCTTACAGATGAAGATGAAAAAACCAACGACTGGTTCGAACTCTACAATGCAAGCAGCCAGCCGGTAGACCTAGCGGATTGGGGCCTCTCCGATGACCGGGAAGCCCCCGCCAAGTGGGCCCTACCCCAAATTAGCCTGCCCCCCGGAGCCTACCTACTCGTTTGGGCCTCCGGGAAAGATCGACCACGCCTGGCCGAGCCTCGTACGCTGATCACTCAGGGAGATATTTTTCGGTACCACCTACCCGACGCTCCCTTTCTTAGTAATTGGCGCGACCTCGATTTTGACGACGCCGTTTGGTCAACCGGTCCCTCTGGTTTTGGCCATGGCGATGGAGACGACACTACCGAGGTTCCCCCTGGAACGCTCACCGTGCAACTCCGCAAAAAGTTTACGCTCACCGCCCCTGAAGACATCACCGACATGGTGTTGAGTATGGATATCGACGATGGCTTCGTCGCTTACCTCAACGGCCAGGAAGTTGCCCGCGATAACATCCGCGGCAGCCGCCCCAACTACAACACTAGAGCCGATCACGATTGGGAGGCTAACATGTATTCCGGTCGCAGCCCGAAAGACTATGAGCTCTTAAATTTCCGGGAACTACTGCGGGTGGGTGAAAACATCCTGGCCATTCAGGTCCATAACGCAAACATTACCTCTAACGACCTAACAGCCATTCCCTACCTGACCGCCTTCTACCGCTCGGCCAGCAATGAGGGTATCCCCACCCCTGCGGTGCTCCAGCTAGACAAGCGCAATCCCCACACCAATTTCAAGCTTTCCGGCCAGGGAGAAACCCTCTACCTAACCAACGCTGGTGGCAGCCTCGTTGACAGCCTCGCTTTCCCGGCGATGCCCACTAATACCTCCTTCGGGCGCACCGCTACGGGAGACTATGCCTTTTTTGCGGCCCCTACCCCAGAAGCCAGGAATGATACCCCTCCCGCTACCAACTCCAACACGCCTCACCTCCGTTTTTCCTCCCCCGATGGCCCCGTCCCCGCAACCGGAATTGACCTAATTATTTCCGGTTCCTTGAGTGGAGAAAGCGTTCGTTACACATTGGACGCGACCGAACCTACAGTAGCCTCCCCCCTTTACTCCGGTCCGATCCATATCGACACCGCTACGGTCGTCCGCGCCAGGATTTTTCGCGACAACTACCTTCCCTCCCCGGTCCAAAGCCGGACCTTCCTGCCGGGCGCCGACCACGATCTGCCCGTGGTTACGATGGTGACCGAGCCCGCCAACTATTTCGACGCCCAAACGGGCATCTACGTGTTAGGAGAAGGCTACAACGGTAGTTCCCCATTCTTTGGCTCCAACATCTGGCAAGACTGGGAGCGCCCCCTACACTTCACCCTACACCCCGAGAACGGCGAACCCGCCTATCGTTTCGATGGCGGGGTAAAAATCTTCGGTGGCTGGAGCCGCGCCTTGGCGCAGCGTTCGCTTTCCGTATTCGCCCGCTCTGCCTACGGATCCGATGCCATTGACTACCCCCTGTTTACTTCCCGGCCGTACGATAGTTACCAGGCCTTCGTACTCCGGAACTCCGGTAATGACTGGCTCCAAACCATGTTACGGGATGCAGCGCTCACCGGACTACTTGCCGATGCCAATCTGGAAACCCAGGCCTACCGTCCCACTGCCGCCTACCTAAACGGGCAGTACTGGGGCATCTACAACCTCCGGGAAAAAGTAAATGAACACTTTCTAGCCGCTAAATTCGACCTGGACCCCGATGAGATCAACATCCTAGAATTTGGCGGAGACCTTATTCACGGGTCAACTGCTGGATACCCGGAATTCATTCAATTCCTCCGCCAGAACGAGGCCAACGTCCTGTCCGCGCAACAGTGGCGCCGCGCGATCGCTTGGCGGGCAAT
>JBCDGT010000495.1:0-3865 GCA_038750915.1 Bacteroidota bacterium | reverse complement strand
TTCTCTCCAGCGTAGCGGTTTGGAGAGATTTAGAGAGGGGGAAAGCAAAATGTCTAGTGATGTAGTTTATGATTAAAAATTGAATCTTACGTACAGTGTAGTAGCGTACGTAAAGTGTGTTTATCCTGGTGAGGATTAGGGAGGTAGCGTGAATGCGTGTAAGCGGTAGTGATTTAAGCAGCCCTCGATGAGATCAACAAGCAGTGCTTACTTGAGGATCCCCTTTGCAAGAGACCCACTACCCAGCACGGTCTCCAATCAATAAGGTGGGGGAGGCCCTGCCAGAAACAGGAGCCGATGCCTCCACTAGTGGCGTACCGAGACCTTCCACCGAAACGGTATCTCCTACTTTGATTGAATTCTCGCGGTATTCATAGGCCTTAGCGTTAAAGATGTTGCTGAGCAATGTCACCCTAACTCCTTGTCGTTTTAGCATAGCTCTGACCCTGCTACTGAGTAGTTGCTTTCTCCACCGGCGTTCTCTGGTGTAGCTTAATTTGACGTTATGTACACCGATCTCTGCCACGCCCGTCTCATCTTGGATGTGGAAGACTAAGGCTTTTGTCTCTACGGCCAGTTGCGGATACCGGTCTCCTGAGTAGTCGGGGTCCCCTAAGCCCCTGAGTTCATGGATGAAGGCCTGAAAGGCTACGCAGCGTTTTCCCGAGAGTGGCGCAATTAGCGGATTCGGGACTGCTAAAACCTTACCCTCGATGCGTCCAGTCTCTCCAGTAGGGAAAGTGCTAATTGGCGTGGCTGGGGTAAGGGGGGCTGGCTCGCCAAAAACGGCTTTATCGACCTTTTTCATCAAAAACCGCAGTAGGAAGAAACCGCCAATAATTACAGCGAAACCAAAACTGTAGAGAAGGAATTCGGACATTGGTAAGGGTGACTTAATCCTTGTGGGGATGATTAGGTAAGAATAATAATTGCCTCAATTAACGGTCAGCATTGTGCTTCGCCGAATATTTTTTCACTTTTGTTCTCAACAACAGACTTATGCTGTTCCAAGCGGTATAATTGAGGCAAAACGAACATTTTTACCGCCGTTCAGAGAACAAAAAGACTTACCCAAAATCACTGAATAATCTGCCGAAGCTTTGGCACAACGGATGCTTTCCAGCTACGCCCAATTGGGATAACTTTATTCCCAAGCAGCACTTTCGTACTGTTGAACTTTTGTACGTGATCCAGGTTGATGATGAAACTCCGGTGGACGCGCAGGAATTTGTCTTGCGGTAATTGTTCGAGCAAGCTCTCTAGGCTAATGCGTTGTAAAATACGTTGGTCCTTAACTAAGTGTATCCGCGAGTAGACATGCTCTGCTTTTACGAAAAGAATGTCCTTAACGGGGATTCGGATCTGCAGTTTTTCCTTTTTAATCATGATTGTTGGTGGAGAATAAGCACCGCTAGCACCTTCCTCTAGTGGGGCTTGACGGACCACTATGCCCCGAAAGAAGGAATTAATGGTGGTAGGTGCTGAATCGAAAGTGCTTTGTGTTATTGCTCGCATTTTCTGTTCTGTACATTTATCGCTCAATGATGGGCAAGTAGTTCAGAACAAATTTCTAGCTGGTGGTAGGCTAAGGCACGAAATGAGGGACAGGGCGTATAGAGGTAGGGACCAACGGGAGATAAGTGAGGATGAGCGGTCAATGAAGCAAGATCAGCAGTGAATGCTTACTTTTGAGTCTACCCGTTGATGCTGATTGACTACGCCTCTCTTATACCAGAGCATCGTCCTTTAGGCTTAATAAGCAGATTCCTACTCTAAATTGAATACCAAACATGTCTACTCCACTGCGCATTCTCCTCGTTGAGGATGAGTTCATTACCATGGACGCCCTGAGGATGTCCCTCGAAGGGATGGGCTATGCTATTGCGGGTGACGCAATGCGGGCCGACGAAGCCCTAGAGATTCTGGCAGCAGGGCAAACGGACCTTGCCATCCTTGACATTAACATTAAAGGTGAAAACTCCGGTATTTGGTTGGCCGAGCGCATCCGAGAGCGCTATGATATTCCCTTCATCTTCTTAACGGCTTTAGCGGATAAACAGACGATAGCTGATGCCGCTCGCACGCAGCCCAACAGCTACCTGCTTAAGCCCTTTGTCGAGCAAGACCTCTATGCGGCCATTGAATTAGCCATTAATACTTATTCTTCGCGGGAGGTTGCTTTACCCACTCCCCCTGCTGCTCTACCTCCTACGGCACCTGCGACCGCGCAAAAGCAGCTCTTGATGCAGGATAGCATTTTCGTAAAAGACGACTTAGTTTTCCAACGGATTGCGGTGTCCGATATTCAATACATTCAATCTTACCGTAATTATTTGGAACTGAAAATTGGCATGGGTAAAAACCACATCCTACGCTCCACACTTAAGGATTTCATGGCTCGGTTGCCGTCGGATGTTTTTATTCAGACCCACCGTTCCTACGCCGTAAACTTGCAACGCGTTAATCGCATCGGTGGTAACTTCATTGGTGTAGATGACCACGAAGTGCCGGTGAGCCGAGAAATGCGGACGGAGGTGTTCCGGCGGTTGAATACGTACCAGTAGGAGACGTCGCTCAGTGGTACTTTGTGCATTGACGGCAGTTATCCCAAGTTACTCCTTTTCTTTTATACACCGTACATAATTGGCGGTACGAGTATCTTGCTGACGAATGAGCACCTCCCCATTACCTTGTAGCTCTGGTCCCCAGGCGCTCTTTTTATCACCCTTTAGGGTAGCCCGTTCGGCGGACCACCAAAAGACATAACGACCACCCAGCACGGGGCCGTAACCATCTACTCTCCCACCAAGAATAGCGCCAAAGGGGCTGCCGTAGCGCTTCATCAGTAGCTTCCCCCGATCAGCGCCTGCCCCCAGGGCAGCAAAAAGGGTCTCCCAATCTGCTTTACCCGCCACGCGAAAACCCGTTGGACAGAGCTTGCAGTTGACGACTGCAGCGTGAGTGTAAAGGGTTCCATACCCGTGCGTTGTATCGCCATTGTAATATCCGTAACGGGGTGCCGTATCGTAAAAATCTACCCCGGGGCCTTTTTCTTTACCGTCCGCAAGTTTCATTATGGTGTTTTCCGCTCCGCACCTAGTAATCCGGGAATTAGACGCCAACCAGGTCCGACCCGCAATAAGGACACTGGCATAACGATTACCCTCGTCGTCCAGAACGTCGGGGCCAGGGATAAATAGCCCGTCAGGGATTACTACCTCAGGGGCTTGTTCCGGTGTAGAAGGTTCCGAAATTGCCGTAAACCAGGAGGAAGGCACCAAAAAATACCAACAAAGTAGCAATAAAGTAAGAATAGTAAACAGCACGATCAGGCGCTTCATCATCTAACAATTTTACTGAGCTATATTAGCGAGTAAACAGTTTTTCATCCCAAAATTGAGATACGAACCTAAGACAATAATTACGAACGGCCTGTTTTCTGTTCTGAACGACCATTTTTATAGACTGCTACTCCTGTTCTGTTTTTGGCTCAGTGTCGCCAACACTACAAGGGCACAAAATTTGCCATTAGAACTGCGAAGCAAAGTCGATAGTGCCTTAGTCCAAAGTCAAGCTTTACGCCTGCGCGCTCAGCCAGACAGTGCCCGTAATCTGCTGGGCCCCATCTTGGCAGAGCTTGGTACTAAGGGTTACGAGGATTCGCCAATTTTTCGACGGGTTCAGTTGGAACAAAGCATTAACTATACCAAGAGTGCGAAGCATCTACTAGCGCTTGAAACCATTAATAAGGTTGTCAGTAGTAGCTGCGACAAAGTAGAATGGGCTACTTGTGCTGCCGCTAAGTTGGAGTGGATGGTAATGGAGTTAGCCGCTGGAGAAAAGGGTAGGAGCCGTGAGCTTCTCT
>JBCDGT010000494.1:0-3871 GCA_038750915.1 Bacteroidota bacterium | reverse complement strand
GTTGGCCTCTCCTTTTTTTTTAATCGACCATAAACTTTCCAATGCGTGAACTAGAAGACCTGCTCCGGCGGGAAAGCCATCGTGAACGCCCCGAATCCCCACCTCCAGGGAGTTTTTCGGAATTGAGAGCCCGCCTAGAATCTACAGGGAGGAAATACCATTGGCTAAGATGGGTGCTACCAATAAGCTTACTTGCCTTAGCTATACTGGGGTACACCCAAGTTGATTTCACTGCTAAAATGGCTTCTCCAGTGGAGGCAGCAGCTCCGGAAAACGAAAGAAATAGTGCACAGCGGAAAAAGTCGAAACAGGAGACTCCAGCGGAAGTAAAAAGTGCTGTTACTCCAACCACCGCAGCAGTTAATGATCCTTCCTTAACTAAATTCGAAAAACGATTAGCTGCGAGTCAAGGCCAAGCAATCAGCCCTCAACTAGCAGACCAAACCCCTCGGGAAAAAGTAGCGACAAAAGTAGACCTATTACCAGCTGAAGAAAAAAGGATTAAAACCAATTTCGTAATCACCCCGAGAGAAAGCCCTGCAGTGGTCTTTGATCAGGGTCCGACGGTAGGACAATCCGTTCCCAAAAAGCCAATACCCAAGAAAGAGAAACTAATATTACCCACCATACCTAGGATTATTCATTCCCCTCGAAAAATTCAGGGTACTACCGCTCAAACAGCTGTCCAGAAAATCACAAATACCTTAACGCCCGCTGTTCTTCCTTCGTCTTTTTCTGCGGTATCTCTTTCTTCCAAGTTAAGGGGGAATTCAGCAAGAGGCGGTTGGGATCTTAGTTTGTCCCACTATGCGTTTCGACGAGACTTTACCGGGTTTGCGCCGCGGTATACGGATAATGAAAATCTTACCTCGGGTGCTTCTCCCCAAATATTCATTATTGATGGAGAAGCAAGGTCTTTATATCCCCTAGACTTCTTAAGCAGGCCTAGCACCAACCGTGTCAACGTCGGTCAGTTAAGACTCAACCGACAAGCAGGTAGTGGCGTTCGTTTCGGAATTGGCATTACGCTTTATCGAGATCGATTAAATACAGAAGAAACCGTCAGAAATATAGGTAATACTTTTCCCAACAGTTACTTTTTAGTGAGTAAGCGCACGAATACTTACTTAGTCGGGCACGCCCAGCTCGGTTACACCTTTATGCGCCGTCGCCGCTTACAACCTTGGCTGGCTTTAGGGATACAAGCTCCAATGGTCAGCCGTGATAAAGGCAGTACTTACTTGCTGCACAATGGAAATCTTCACTTCGTATCGGAGCGACTTGCTACTGCTAATGTATTTAAGGGAAACCTACAATTATTCCCTTCGCTAGAAGGCGGCATCCAGTATCGTTTTACCGAAAAGTTATCCGGAGGATTAAATATTGGCATGCTGCCCCGGGAAGATTTTTACATCAAGCCAACGCTTGGTATGGAAGTACGCTATTACTGGTAATAAGGTGTCCACGCCAAATCCATTCGCACTACCATCGCTTACTGGATTAGCCCAAAATATCCTTCACTACGTGGCCATGCACATCCGTCAGGCGAAAATCACGCCCCTGAAATGGGTAGGTGAGTTTCGTATGGTCGACGCCCATTTGGTGGAGTATTGTTGCTTGTAGATCGTGGACGTGCACCGCTCCTTCGGTAGGGTAGTAGCCAAACTCATCGGTAGCACCGTAGGTAAAACCTGGGCGAAGACCACCGCCGGCCATCCACATCGTGAAGGCTTCTCCGTGGTGGTCCCGACCTTTGAATGGGTTGGTTTTACCCTGGCGGTTCTCCTGCATGGGCGTGCGGCCGAATTCACCGCCCCAAACGATCAAGGTATCTTCAAGCATACCCCGTTGCTTTAGGTCGATGAGGAGAGCGGACATTGGCTGGTCAATTTCCTGACAACGCGCTTTGAAACCTCCGTGGAGATTTTCAAAATCATTACTGCCATGGCTGTCCCAACCGCGGTGGTAAAGCTGAATAAAGCGGACACCCCGTTCGGCCAAGCGACGGGCTAAGAGACAGTTATTAGCAAAGGCCGTTTCTCCTGGCCTAGTTCCGTAGAGTTCGTGGATATAGTCTGGTTCGTCCTTGATATCGGTTGCTTCCGGTACCGTCATTTGCATACGGAAGGAGAGTTCGTACTGCTCAATGCGGGAGAGAACGTTGGGGTCACCAACTTCTTCGTACTCCCGGCGGTTTAGGTCGCCGATGGCGTCGAGCGTTCTTCTGCGGACGTCCCGGGATACATTTTCGGGGTTATTGACGTAGAGAACGGGGTCGCCCTTTGAGCGAAATTCTACGCCCTGATAGTTCGAGGGTAGAAATCCACTTCCCCAGAGGCTCTTACCGCCGCTGGGTTGCGACTGCCCGGATACTAAAACGATGAAGCCGGGCAGGTCGGCATTATCCGTCCCCAAGCCATAAGTGACCCACGAGCCAAATGATGGTCTCCCCGGCTGATTTCCTCCGGTGTGCATAAAAAGCTGAGCAGGACCGTGGTTAAACTCTTCGGTTTTCACCGCTTTAAGGAAAGTAACCTCATCGACCCGCTTACTGAATTCGGGGAGAAGCTCAGACACCCAAGTCCGACTTTCCCCGTACTGCTGAAAGGAAAACTGTGGCCCCAGCATATCCGGTACCCCTTTGATGAAGGCAAAACGCTTGCCGGCGAGGAAGGAAGGGGGGCAGGCTTGTCCGTCCAGTTTGGCCAGTTCAGGTTTGTAGTCGAAGAGCTCCAGCTGCGAAGGCGCTCCGGCCATGTGCAGAAAGATGACCCTTTGGGCCCGGGGGGCTAAATGGAGCGCCCGCTTAATGCCTTCCGCAACTGAGTCAGCAGCGGGAGTGGCCGTCTCACACCCCAGTAAACCGAGCGCCATGCTCCCAATACCGAAAGCCGCACCGCGAAAAAGCTGGCGACGGGTGAGGTAAGATTGTTGGCGATTCCACCATTCTTTAGTTAAGGGGTCCATGACTTAATTTTTCACCAGCACTTCGTCTAGATTAAGCAGTGCTCGGCAGACGGATTCCAAGGCCGCTCTTTCAGCAGAAATACTAGCGGGCATGGTGTTTTGACGGTAGTCTGCCAAGTTATCTTGGTACAATTCCAGGAGGCGCTCCTGGCGGAAAGCATCGGGCGGTCGCGCCGTAGCACGCTCGTAGGCGAAGTTTACTTGAGCGCCCACATTCTCTGGAAACCGCTCCATAGCACCTGCGGCAAGCGCCCCCGCTGCTTCTACAAAAACGGGGTCGTTGAGGGTCACCATCGCCTGTAAAGGGGTATTCGTTCGGATGCGCCGCGAGACACAACCCTCGCGGCTAGGGGCATCAAAAAGCAGCATAGTCGGATACGGGCTCACCCGTCGATAAAAGGTGTAGAGAGCACGGCGGTGCGACTGCTTTCCGGAGCTTTTTTTCCAACGAGCGACCTGACGGATGACGTTCCAGACACCCTCCGGCTGATAAGGCATGACGCTGGGGCCGTAGACTTCCGGATGCAGTAAGCCACTTACCGCCAAGGCCTGATCCCGGACCTGTTCGGCACTAAGTCGGAAGCGGGGCCCACGGGCTAGCCAACGGTTTTCGGGATCCAGCTCTAAGCCCAGGGAGTCAATCGCACTGCTTTGTTGGTAAGTTTGTGAGGTAACAATCGTAGTGAGCAGCGCTTTGAGTCGCCAATCATAAGTTTCCGTGAATTCCAAAGCCAGCCAGTCGAGCATTGCGGGATGCGTCGGGAACTCTCCCTGAATACCGAAATCTTCTAGAGTTTTGACGATTCCTCGGCCGTAGAGCTGCTCCCATACCCGATTGACCAGCACCCTGCTTGATAGTGGGTTACCGGGGTCGACCAACCACTGGGCCAAACCCAAACGATTC
>JBCDGT010000493.1:0-3875 GCA_038750915.1 Bacteroidota bacterium | reverse complement strand
TATCAGCGGGGTAAAGAAGATGAGGATCGATTTAAGCACTATCGGCTCACGCGTGGTGTCTACGGCCAACGGCAGATTGGTGTTCACATGTTTCGGACTAAGATTCCCTTTGGTCACATTACGCCCAATCAGTTGATTGCCCTGGCGAATATGTCGGAGAAGTATACCAACGGTCGTTTGCACATTACGACGCGGCAAAACATCCAGCTGCACTACGTGAAGTTGAACGATAGCCCGAAAATCTGGCAAGCGCTGGCCGAAGCCGGTATGACGGCGCGGGAAGCCTGTGGTAATACCGTCCGTAACCTCACCGCCAGCCCTTTGGCGGGTATAGATCCGGAAGAGCCCTTTGATGTCAGTCCCTATGTCTACGCCTCCTTTGATTATTTCTTACGCAACCCCATTTGTCAGGAAATGGGGCGTAAGATCAAGCCCGCTTTCTCCTCCAGTGAAAAGGACAGTGCATTCACCTACTTCCACGATTTTGGCTTTATCCCGAGAATTCAGGATGGGGTAAAGGGTTTCAAGGTAGTCATCGGTGGTGGCCTCGGTGCAGTTTCCATGATCGCTCCTACAGCCTACGAATTTTTGCCGGCCGACAAAATTATTCCCTTCATGGAGGCTGCCATCCGGGTTTTCGACCGCTACGGTGAACGCGAAAAACGGATGAAAGCCCGCATGAAGTACCTCCTTAAAAACCTCGGCCTGGAACGGCTGATGGAACTGATTGAAGAGGAAATGCCGGCAGTAGCCAATAAGACCTATGCGATCGACGAAAGCCTCATTCCCAGCCTCGGTGAGGTACCGGCGGACAACTTCGAAGTAGTCGAACCACTCCACCCTAGGCTATACGCCGAGTGGCTAAAGACCAACGTACTGGAACAGAAACAAGGGGGCTACCGTGCGGTAGCCATTCGTGTCCCCCTTGGCAATCTGGAAGCTGAACAAACCCGTCTATTGGCCGGACTTATTAAAGAGTTTGCCAGTGATGATATACGCCTGAGTGTACAGCAGGGCATGGTGCTGCGCTACGTTCCGCCCACTGCCCTGCCGCACTTATTCAATGGCTTGTACGCCCTCAACCTTGGCCTACCTGGCTACGATACCACTGCAGATATTACCGCCTGTCCGGGAACGGACACCTGCGCCCTAGGGGTTACCAACTCGACTGGTTTAGCCACCGTTCTTGAGGATCTCGTCCGTGACGAGTTCCCCGAGATGGTGACCGAAGACGATATCCGAATCAAGATCAGTGGCTGTATGAACGGCTGTGGTCAGCACATGGCGGCCAACATCGGATTCCACGGTAGCAGCATTCGAGTTGGTAAACGAATTGCTCCGGCGATGCAGGTGGTTGTAGGCGGTGGTATCGCCCCCGACGGCCGTGGCTTCGTGGCAGAGAAGGTCATCAAAGTGCCAACGCGTCGGATCCCCCAGGTAATTCGGGATCTTTTCCATGACTACCAAGAGAATACAAACGAAGGAGAATACTACAACGATTACGTTCAGCGCCAGGGCAAGCGCTATTTCTACGACGTACTGAAACCGCTTAGTGACCCTAAGACCATCACTCCCGAAGAATTTTACGACTGGGGCCAAGACCACGAATACCGCCAGGAAATTGGGGTAGGGGAGTGCGCCGGAGTAAGTATCGATGTAATCGGTGCCATCCTGAACGATGCTTCTAATAAAGTTATCGCTGCCGGAGAAGCCTTGAAAGCAGGTGCCTTGCCTGATGCGGCTTATCATGCCTACTCAGCTATGATCACTGGCGCCAAAGCCCTACTGCTAGCCGAAGACGTGAAGGTGAATACCCACATAAAACTATTGAGTGACTTTACCGAACATTTCGGTGATCGTTTCAGTGAGGCCATGCCCTTTACGGACTTTGTATTACGGATAAAAAATACGGAACCAACTACTGAGTTTGTTTCTACGTATCTTGCCGACGCTCGCGCCTTCGTTTCTAAAGCCATTCAGGCCCGCGAAAGCCAGTTGGATAAGGAGGTAGTGAGCGAATATTACAAAGCGTAATGTAGACGGCGGCCGGTGGCCGGTTAGACGCTGCGCTTTTATTAGACGCACTTTGTGCTTTTAGACGGCCTACGGCCTTTTAGATATTTAGTTATGCACATTTCTTCCAATACCCCCAATCAACCAGGTCAACCTAAAAGCCGCGTAGCGGCGTCTACAAGCGCAGCGTCTAAGAGGGAGCGCAGCGACCGTCTACCACCGCGCGTAGCGCGACTCACCCTAGTCGGCGCCGGCCCTGGAGATCCTGATCTGATTACGCGCAAGGGATTGAAGGCATTGCATACTGCCGATGTAGTGCTTTACGATGCGCTCAGTAGCGATGAGTTACTTGATGAAACCCCGGCGCATTGCCAGCGGATCTTTGTTGGTAAACGGGCGGGCTGTCATTATAAAAAGCAGGAGCAAATCAATGAATTGATCGTACAGTGTGCATTGGAGTACGGTCATGTTGTTCGGTTGAAGGGAGGAGATCCTTTCGTTTTTGGCCGGGGGCAGGAGGAGATTGCTTACGCTCGTGAGCACGGTATTCCCACTGCGGTAGTACCGGGCATTAGTAGTTGTATTAGTTTACCTGAATTACAAGGTGTTGCGCCAACCAGTCGGGGGTACGCCGATAGTTTTTGGGTACTTACGGCACATACCCGTAGCGGTGGTCTGAGCAAAGACTTACTTTTGGCTCCGAAAGCAAACGCAACGGCCATTATTCTGATGGGTCTTGGCCGCTTGGATCAAATCTGCGCCCTTTGGGATGCTGAAGGAAAAGGGGCATTGCCCGCCATGGTCATTCAAAATGGTAGCCGCCCCGATGAACGCGTCTGGTTGGGCACCGCAAACGATATTGCCGAGCGCGTTGCGGCGGAAAAGGACAAAGGACCCGGAATTATCGTTCTAGGGGATACCGTTTCCCAACACCCCGCCTACCAGGAACGGATCGCCGCTCTAGTAAAGACAGAGCATGCCTTGTCTCAACAGTAAGCCTCATTACATAAAGATATATGTTAAATCAACTCTACCCCGCCTTTTTTCGCCTCGACCGCCTGCAAATGCTGGTGGTGGGCGCTGGTGCTGTGGGAGAAGAGAAGCTGCGTTTTATCCTGAAGTCGAGCCCGAACGCCAGCGTAACGGTGGTGGCCCCTTGGATGGGAGAAGCGCTTACCTCCTTGTTGAACGGTTATGATAATTTGGCGCGGCCGCAGGTGCAAGGGGAAGATTATACTAGCAAACTTTCACGAGCATCACTCAACGATACTGCCAAAGTTGGCCATTGGCGAACATCTGCCGGGGGAGAGATCGTTTACCTCGCGCGAGAATTTCGGGAGCAAGACGTTGACTTGGCCGATCTGGTAGTAGCTGCCACTGATATCCACGAGGTGAACCTTGCCGTTTACAAAGCTGCTAAAGAAAATCGTCGCCTCTGTAATATTGCCGATACACCTGATTTATGTGATTTTTACCTTGGCAGCATCGTTACCCGTGGCCCCTTAAAGGTGGCCATCAGTACGAATGGGCAAAGCCCAACCTTTGCTAAGCGCTTTCGCCAGTTCCTGGAAGCAGAGCTACCGGAACTAGAATCCACCAATCTACTGGAGAACCTAAAGGTGTTTAGGGATCGGCTAACCGGTGATTTTCAGGCCAAGGTGCGCCAACTGAATGCGGTGACGAATAGTTTACTTGCTTCGGTAAATAATGAAACCACCGCTTGCCGTTGCCCCGATGGGGAATGCCTGGTGGCCGCAGCGGCACAAAAGCCTGCTGCTACCACGTATTCTGTACCCGCGGACGCGCAAGAAAAAAAGGAAGAATGAGCGGATGCTTGAATGAGCGCAGTATGCGAAGACAAG
>JBCDGT010000492.1:0-3878 GCA_038750915.1 Bacteroidota bacterium | reverse complement strand
CAACTTTGATGCCATCTCTCCCAAACTGAACCTGGCCTTCCAGGCCAGCCCTACGACCTTACTTTACGCCAACGTAGCCAGGGGCTACCGCCCGGGAGGAGTAAATCCCTTTATCAACGACCCAGAATTAGCAGCCTTCGACCCAGAATTCAGCTGGACTTACGAAATAGGAACGAAAAACAACTTACTGGATAACCGGGCGAAGCTAAACCTAACCGCCTTCTACGGTACCTATTCCGACCAGCAGTTATTCACAATCCTCGATCTAACCACTTTCGCCTTCGGGCAGGAAAACATCGGTAACTCCCGCAACTTTGGCTTGGAATTGGAGTCAGAGGTGTTGGCGGCTCCCGGACTGCGCTTAACTGCCAACCTGGGCTATCTGAATACTGAGTTTACTGACCTTACCACTCGTAACTTCTTCACCGCCGAAGAGATCGTCAACGACGGCAACCAGCAGGTGGTATCTCCACAATGGAACGGGAGCCTGGGAGCAAATTACAAGATCGATCTTTCTAAAACCTGGAAGTTGAATGTCTCGGCGGATTATCAATTCTATTCGGAGATTTTCTTTGACGCCCAAAATCAACTCTCCCAGCCTGCCGTAGGACTGCTCAACGCCCGCGCGGTGGTTGGAAGCAATACGCTGGAATTCGCCGTTTGGGGCCAAAACCTTAACGATCAAGTTTACTACAGCTACGGCTACGGAGTGGGGGGTTCCGGTGGTTTCGCCAGCTACGGACTCCCTCGCACCTATGGCGGTTCGGTAACGGTTAAATTTTAAACTTATGAATCCATTACTCCTCAAAATCGGATTTTTCGTCATCGTTGTCGGTACTGGTATCATTCGGTACCCCCACGAAAAGCGCAATAAAGCCAACCAGGTCACAACGGATAAAAAGAAAGGACTCGAGCAACTCCTGCTCTTTTTCGTCTTCCTCGGGATGATGATCCTACCAATGCTTTACATCTTTACCAACTGGCTGTCATTTGCGGACTACCAACTCCCAGTACTTTGGCAAGTTTTAGGGCTTGTCCTCATCGTTCCAGGGCTATGGCTTTTTTACCGTTCGCACTACGATTTGGGCCGCAATTGGTCCGTTTCTCTCGAAATTAGAGAAGGGCATAATATTGTCAACTCTGGCGTATACAAGCTCATCCGCCACCCTATGTACCTAGCCATCTTTTTGTTGGTTATTGCCCAGGCCCTGCTGTTAAATAACTACGTAGCGGGGCCGGCAGGACTCCTCTTTTTTGGCCTCTTGTATCTGCTACGCGTTGGCCGCGAAGAAAAGATGATGATCCAACAGTTTGGGGAAGAGTACGTAGCCTACATGAAAAGCACGAAGCGCATTATCCCTTACCTCCTCTAGCCCACTTCGGACCCCGACGCCAGGTGTCTTTCCTTGCTTTTCAAGACTTCCCCTTGGGGGATCAGGCCCTCGGCCTGAGTGGGGCTCTTTGCACCTGCGTTCGGGAAAAAAAAATACAAATAGCACTATGCAACTAACCATCACCAACCTATCTAAAACCTACCCTAATGGCACCCAAGCGCTCAAAGACGTCAGCCTGACCGTCGGTAAGGGGATGTTCGGTCTCCTGGGCCAAAACGGCGCGGGAAAATCGACCCTGATGCGTACCGTAGCCACCCTCCAGGATGCTGACCAGGGCAAGATCGATTTCAATGGTATCGACGTTTTCGACCAGCCCGCCGCTCTCCGCCAGCGACTAGGTTACCTCCCCCAAGAATTCGGCGTTTATCCCAACGTAAAGGCTGAGGAACTTCTCCTCCACCTGGCCGATCTGAAGGGGATTACGCAAAAGGGTGAGCGCATTGAGTTAGTAGATGCCCTCCTGGAAAAGGTTAATTTGACGGCCGCACGCTCGAAAAAACTCGGTGGTTTTTCCGGCGGTATGAAGCAGCGTTTCGGCATTGCCCAGGCCCTCATCGGCGACCCCGAATTGATCATCGTCGACGAACCCACCGCAGGTCTTGACCCTATGGAGCGCAACCGCTTCTACAACTTATTGGCGGAACTAGGGGAAAACAAAGTCGTCATTTTGAGTACGCACATCGTCGAAGACGTAAAGACCCTCTGCAACGACATGGCCGTCATCGGCCACGGCGAAGTACTGCTAACCGGCAAGCCCGGGGACGTGGAAGCCGCCATGAACGGCCGATTGTGGGAAGCGGAGATCGACCGGAGTGCTCTGGCGGATTACCAACGGGAGCACCGCCTTATTTCCTCGCGCTTTCACCGAGGGCGGCTGCAAATTACGGTACTGGCCGACGATCGCCCTTCCACCAACTTCACCCCCAAGCCGCCGAGCCTGGAGGATGCCTACTTCAACCTCATCGCCGGTCAACCCGAGCTCCAAACCGCCTAAGCAATGATTGGAAAAATACTCGGATTCGAACTCAAAAATCGTCTTTGGCAGTGGATGACGCTGCTGTTTTTGGGCATTATGATTTTTCAGGGACTCTGGTACGCCAAGGGCTTCTACGACTTTTACGGCGGCGACGGCATGTTGATCAATGCCTCCGCCGTCAACTACCAGAATTTAGCCGGAGGAGGGTTACTCCTCGTGATCATCGTCACGGTTATCACGGTCCCCAGCCTCCACAAGGACATCCAATACCATAGCGCCGGCTGGTTGTACGCCTACCCCGTGGAAGAAAAACAATTCTTTCTGGGCCGCTTTTTATCCGCTTTTCTAGCTAACGTATTCATCGCCAGCTTTTACATGGTAGGGATGTTGTTAACGCCCTTTGCGGGTTTAGGGGAGCCCAGCCTTTTCGGCCCACCGGCCATCGGGCCAATGTTACACGGATTTTTCTGCTTAACGGTTCCCAATTTGTTTTTGCTGACCAGTATCGCCTTTTGTGCCTTAGCAGTCTTCAAAAAACCGGCGATTGCCTACCTCGGTATTGTCATCACGGTTTTCAGCTTTCTGATGATGCAAACCTCCGCCGAAGGTTCCGGCTTTACGACGACTAATCTTACCCTGGACGCCTTTGCCTACGTACCGGTCAGCCAGCAGATTATGGAAATGCCCCTTTCCGTGCGCAATTATGGCTACCTCGACTTTTCCGGTCCCCTACTGTATAACCGCCTGCTCTGGGGCGCCGTAGCGCTGACCCTATTTTTAGTGGGGCTTTGGCACTTTAGCTTCAAGGGCTACGCCAACTCCTCCAAGGGGCGGCCCAAGGCAGTGACCCTTACCAATCTGTCCACCACGGTGGTACGCGTCGACCTGCCACCGGTGCAAAAATCCTTTGGTCTGGCGACCATGTTCCGTAAGCTGTGGTACCAGGCGGGCCTGGAGCTGAGCAACATCATTCGTCCTTTTGGGTTTCGGATAATTGCGGGTCTACTAGTACTAATGTGCGTGCTGCAAAACCTGGTCTGGAATTTCAGCTTCTACATTGGTCCAACCGTTCCGGTAACTTCCACAATGACCTCTTTTCGGCTCGCCAACGGCGTTATCCTGGTTATGCTCTTCATGATTTGGGCCGGAGAGTTATTCTTCAAAGAACGGACGGTCGGCATCTGGCCCATTACGGGTGCACTACCGGTACCGGTCTGGGTAAGCCAGTTAGCTAAGTTGCTGGCCATGTTCGGCGTGGCGCTGATCATTAATCTCATCTTCCTGGTCTCTAGCATTGGCACACAAGTGATAATGGGGGGTGGTGCCGACATTGACCTCGGATTGTTCGTCCACGATTATCTAGGCTATGCCTTCGGCTGGCTGACCCACTGTTTTTACATTTCGCTGGTCTTTTGCCTAGCAGGGTTGACCGGGAAACGCTTCGTTACCCACGTAACTGCCGTAGGTTATTTTTTCTTGCTCATCGTCGTTTATGAATTCGGACTAGT
>JBCDGT010000491.1:0-3886 GCA_038750915.1 Bacteroidota bacterium | reverse complement strand
GGCACTGTCCTGAAACTAGAGGTATTCAGCCCATGCAGGAACCGAATTTTAGTTCCGGGTAGCCATAATCTGGCAAGTGGAAGTAGTGGTACTATCGGAAAGGGTTTCACTCAGGGAAAGCGAGTTGCCGCTCAGGTCCGCCATGATGCTTGCCGTGAATCCTCCGCCGGAGGCCATATTGGAAAAGTCACAGCTATTGAAGGGGAGGGGATCGTAAGTAGTAGTTAAGACTACGGTGTTAGCCGTATCGGTGACGGTGTACTCAATCACGATGTTGTCCGTACCCGAAGCAGTAATGGTGACTTCTACATCATCCGTGTCTCCGTCACAGGTTACCGTACCGGAGTAGGAGCCGACCCAATCGGATTGGGTACAGACCGTCGGGGTATCGTCGTCGTCCTGACAAGCGGCGAAACAAAGTACTACTAAGGCAAAAAAGGATAGTTTCAAGGTTTTCATAATAAGGTAATTTGGGGGTATAACTCTTGATTTCCGCAGTGTAAACGCTAAAAGTCGTTCCTTATTCTGCGGGCGGACACTAGTGCTATCCCCCTCCTAGCAGCACAAGGATCTGCCCAAAAATGTTTACTATTGCAACCTAAGCCATCGACCATGCCTAAATACATTCTTTCCCTTGATCAGGGAACCACTTCCTGCCGCGCGATCCTTTTCGATCAGGCCGGAAATATTACCCACGTAGCCCAAAAAGAATTTACCCAGATCTTCCCACAGTCCGCTTGGGTAGAGCACGACGCCGACGAAATCTGGAGTACCCAATTTGCCGTTACCCAGGAGGTATTGATGAAAGCAAAGATTACGAGTGCGGAGGTGGCGGCCATCGGTATCACTAATCAGCGAGAAACCACTGTAGTTTGGGACCGCAAAACGGGGAATCCTATCCACAACGCCATCGTCTGGCAAGACCGTCGGACCGCCGCTTTTTGTGATGCGCTCAAGGCCCGCGGCTTGGAGAAGCACGTTAAGGATACCACCGGTTTGGTGATTGATGCCTATTTCTCGGGAACCAAGATCAATTGGTTACTCGATAACGTAGCAGGTGCTCGGGCTCGGGCGGAGGCTGGTGAATTAGCTTTTGGAACCATGGATAGCTGGCTGGTGTACAAACTCACCGGTGGAAAAGTCCACGTGACCGATGTTACGAATGCCGGTCGTACGATGCTCTTCGACATCAAGAACCGACGCTGGGACGAAAAACTGCTGGAAGAGTTGAACGTTCCAGCCTCGATGTTGCCAGAAGTCCGTAGCAGTAGCGAAGTTTACGGACATACCGCGGAAGGGCTATTCAGCTCTTCCATTCCTATTGCGGGAATGGCGGGAGACCAACACTGTGCACTTTTCGGCCAGGCTTGCTTCGAGCCCGGTCAGGCCAAGAATACCTATGGTACGGGCTGCTTTATGCTAATGAATACCGGCACCGAAGTGGTTGCCTCCGATAATGGATTGCTGACTACCGTCGCCTGGGAAGTAGACGGGGTAATGGAATACGCTTTAGAAGGCTCCGTCTTCATTGCTGGAGCGGCGATTCAGTGGTTAAGGGATGGCCTTAAGCTCATCGATGAAGCGCCTGACAGCGAGTTCTTCGCTAGCAAGGTGAAAGATACTGGTGGGGTATACGTGGTACCGGCCTTTGCCGGACTGGGGGCTCCCTACTGGGATATGTACGCTCGCGGTGCCATCTTCGGTCTTACGCGTGGCACCACCAAAGCCCATATTGTCAGGGCAACCCTGCAAAGCCTGGCTTACCAAGTACGTGATGTGCTGGATGCTATGCAAAAAGACTCCGGTAAGAAGCTCAGTACGTTACGCGTAGACGGTGGCGCCAGTGCCAATAACTTACTGATGCAGTTTCAAGCGGACATCCTCGGCACTCCCGTAGAGCGTCCTGAAATCGTAGAAACTACTGCCCTTGGAGCAGCTATGCTGGCGGGCTTAGCTGTAGGCTACTGGAAAAAAGAAGTCCTCACCAATACCTGGCAGCTCGATCAACGCTTCGCAGCGGAAATGGATGAAGCTGGTCGGGAAACGCGCTACAATGGCTGGAAAAAGGCAGTTAAGCGGAGTATGGCGTGGGAGGAGGCGGAATAAGTGCCAGTAATTCTTCTACCGTCCAGGCATCTTCGATCCGGTAGGGGCCGACAATCGTGCGGCGTAAGGCGGTGAGATAACCGCCGCTATTGAGCGACTTACCTAAGTCGTGGGCAAGCGAGCGAATGTAAGTACCTTTAGAACAGGAAATAACGAAATCTACCTCGGGTAGCGCGACCCGGGTAATTTCAAATTGGTGGACGGTGACGGGACGTGGTTTTACCTCTACTTTCTGTCCATTGCGGGCTTTTTTATAGAGTGGTTGCCCGTCTACTTTAATGGCCGAATAGATTGGTGGAAGTTGTTGTAGCTGGCCGGTAAGGGAAGCGGCAGCCTCTAGGATCATCGCTTCGGTGATGTGTTCAGTAGGGTAGGTAGCATCGATAGGTTCTTCAGCATCGTAGCTAGCGGTAGTAGCTCCTAGAGTAATAGTACCAGTGTAGGATTTGTCCAGGCCTTGTAATTCTTGTAAGCGTTTGGTCCACTTGCCGGTACAGATGTTAAGTAGCCCGGTGGCCATGGGGTCGAGCGTTCCAGCGTGGCCTACTTTGAATTTCTTTACGCCTAAATGTTTCCGAATGGCCCAACGAATTTTATTGACGACGTCGAAGCTGGTCCAGCCTTTTGGTTTGTTAACCAGTAGTAGAGTCCCTTCAGCAAAGGTAAAAGGAGGAGATATGGTAGGTGGTAGCATGATACGGGTAAAAAAGCATTCAGTAATGCGAAAGTAGGCTATGGTGAGATAATATGCCACCATAAGCTAGCTCGCCCGAAAAAAGGAGCCTATCTACTGGAATTATTACTTTAAGAGAAGACCTTATTTAAGATCTATGAACTGCTTACCCTAGTAATTTCACCGTAAGCACAATGGCTGCAACGGCGAAGCAGTAATAGGCAAACCACTTAAGCTCTGCCTGCTTGACGAGCTTGATCATCCAGACGCAGGCTAGGATGCCGGTTACAAAAGCAGCTACGAAGCCGACGCCTAATGCTGGTAAGGAAACCGTACTGGAGAACGCTCCATCGAGTACGTCCTTGGCCATTTTGCCAAGGATAAGTGGGACAACCATCAGAAAACTGAAGCGAGCGGCCTTTTCCCGGTCGATTCCCAGTAAGACGCTAGTAGAAATAGTGGCCCCAGAGCGGCTGATACCGGGAAGAATGGCCACTGCCTGTGCAATACCGACCAGGATGGCATCGGACCAGCCAACGGATTTATTGGTGTTTTTAGCGCGGTCGGCAAGGAATAAGAGTAGCCCGGTGAGGATGAGCATCAAGGCCACCAAAACTATTTGCCGATCAAACAAGGCTTCAAGCAAATCGTCGAAGAGTACCCCGACAACGGCGGCTGGAACCATACTAACGACAATCAGGACGGCAAACTTAGTGCCGTCGTTCCACTGGAATTTAAAGAGGTCCTTAAGAATCTCGAGTACATCCTTGCGGAAAACGACGATGGTTGCCAGGGCAGTGGCCGCGTGTAGACTCACGGTCATCAGCATACTTTCTGCCGCCAGGCTGTCGTCTTGCAAGAGCCATTTGGCCAGCTCCAGATGACCACTACTGCTAACGGGTAAAAACTCCGTAAGACCCTGTACGATGCCCAGGATGAGGGCGCGTAAAAATTCAGCCACCTACCTTATTTCTTTAAAACCGCAAAGACAACCGTACCGAGGCCGACCAACATGACAATAGGCGCAAGGGTAATCCGCCGAAAACCATAGATGTAGCTTTCGTCGAACTCATTAAATTGATCCCCTCGAGCACCTGCCATCAAGAG
>JBCDGT010000490.1:0-3887 GCA_038750915.1 Bacteroidota bacterium | reverse complement strand
GCTAACGCTTTTAGGCGTAGGGGGTTGTAAAAGTTGGCAAAGATAAGCCTTGGGCGCGGGACCGCAGGTACAGAGATTAGGGGAATAGGGGCTAGGAGCTAGTAACTAGACGCGCTTCGCGCTCCTAGGAGGCCAAAGGCCGTTCTAGCTCCTAGTTCCTAAATGTTTGCACCTGCGTCTGCGCCCTAAATCACGCCAAAATTCTGCTTACCTTCGCCCCCGTAGAAAAGAGTCCATGGGAAAAGTAATTGCCATTGCCAACCAAAAGGGAGGCGTCGGAAAAACCACAACGGCCATTAACCTGGCGGCCAGCCTCGCCATCCTGGAGCGTAAAGTGCTCCTGGTCGATGCGGATCCGCAAGGAAACGCTAGTAGCGGTGTCGGTATTCCGAGTGATGAACTGGAGGAAACGATCTACGACGTATTGGTAAACGACCTTGACGTAGAGGAAGTTATCTATGAAACCCAGACCCCCAACCTTCACCTGATCCCCGCCGGCATCAACTTAGTCGGTGCCGAGGTAGAGCTCATTAATCGCTTCCGTCGAGAGGATGTGATGAAAAACAATATTGTGGCAAAGGTCCGGGAGAAGTACGATTATATCCTCATCGACTGCCTCCCCAGCCTCGGCCTCATTACCGTAAATGCCCTTACGGCGGCGGATACTGTACTCGTCCCCGTTCAGTGTGAATATTTTGCCTTGGAGGGATTGACTAAGCTACAAAACACCATTCAGCTGGTGCAACAACAGCTCAATCCCCAACTCACCATCGAGGGTATCTTGCTAAGCATGTACGATCAACGCCTCCGTCTGGCGAATATGGTAGTAGAGAAAGTTCGCCAAATCTTTGGCGATCAAGTATTCGACACCATCATTCACCGTAACGCCCGCATCAGTGAAGCACCAAACCTGCACATGCCGGTGGTGATGATCAATGCCGGCAGTCGCGGCGCCACTAATTTTCTCAATTTGGCAGAGGAATTTCTCAAGAAGAATGAGTGAGGGAATGAATAAGAGAATGAGGGGAAGTCTGGAGATTAGCTTCGCTCCTCCTGAACAACTCGTCTTCGTGCGCTTTTATGAGATGCGTGCTATCTCCTTCACCCCTCCTTACGCCAATTGTCTATGGGCAAAAAAGACCGCTTAAAGAAGAAACCGCTCACCGAAGCGGCTGAAGCCCCAGCCGAACGCTCTTCCCGTTTTCAGTTCTTTCTGTGGATCAGTGCCTTCTTCTTCTTTGCCGCAATTGTCATTCGCCTGGACGTACTGACGGTGTGGACTGGTGCGGAAGGCTATGCACTCGATCATGCCCTGAGCAATGAACGTGGTAGCTCCATCTTATCCTTTCTCTACGGGCAGTTATTCCCCCTTGGCCTGGGGATCGATGAACAAACGGAGGCTATTTGGTTGTTTCCACGACTCATCAGTGCAGCTTGTCTACTACTAACGGGCTTTTTCACGCTCAAACTAGCCGGCAAGTTGTTTGGTCGGCAAGCCATTACTTTCGGACTCTTGTGCGCAGCCGCTTCCCTCTTCCTACCCTTTTTCGGCAAAGTTGCCACCCCCGATACCTTGGCTCTCTTAGGACAGGCGGGCTTCTTCTGGTCTATCCTATTAGCGGGGGCAGACAAGGAAAAAAACTACTTATTACCCGCCGGTATTTTCTTACTGCTGGCCGGTATAGCCGCTCCAATTTCTTCGATCATCTTTGGGTTAGCTACCATTGTAGCCGGACGCTTACTGATGGGAGGAGGCAAACAGTGGATGAATTTACTAGCCTTACTCGCCATCCCCCTCACCATTCTACTTTTACAGGGCAATCAGGGAATTCGCAGCTATTGGTTCTGGGGAGGACAGCCTCTTGCCTACGGTCGTTTTCTAGGGTACTCTTTACTAGGGGTATTACCAATCAGCGGTTGGAGTCTTGCGGGTATTCGCGACTTGGTATACAAGGTCAAAAGGCAGGAGCCCCGTAGCCAGCTCTTAGCGGCAGGCTTAGCCATCAGTTTCTTCACCCAATCCTTATTGTTTCCCCTCTTATTGGCTATAGTAGCGGGTAAGCAAATTCAACTTTACTACCAAGAAGCCAACTACCCCTGGAAAGACTGGGTAAAAGGTGGGGCCACCGTTCACCTCGTCGCAGCTTTTATTGGTGCTTTTATGTTGTTGGCAGGTACGGGTATTGCCTTCCCCGGAGCGGGCTTCCGCGCCGCCCTCGGTATGGCAGCAGCTTACTGGATTTTTTCACTGTTGGGTGTGCTGGGCCTCTACGGAGAGCGCAGAGATTTTGCGTTAGGGGGGAGTATCCTCTCCGGCATTCTGGTAGTACTTTTCTTCTGGGTCCAGGTTTATCCTTATCTGGAAGCTGAGCGAGGATGGGCCAAACGACTCACCCAGCAAATTGAGGTTCCTCTGCCTACTTATGTACCCGCCGAAGAAAATTTCACGATGGCCCTCCCCTATTTTCGCAAAGCGGGTATTCCCGTGGTGCAAGATTCGACGGAAGCCGACTTATTTCTCACCAGTTGGCTCCCCACCGACTCCCTCCGCTCTGCGGAAATAGAGCTAGACGGACGCATCCTTTTCGAAAAGCGAACTTTCGGTATATCGACTGAATAGTGGCTAAACCCTATCTTGGGATTTCCTTAGGAATTCGTCATGCCCATCAAAAACCAGGAACAACTTACCGCTCTCTGCCTAGAGGTGGAAGAAGCCATCAGCAAGGCGGATACCGACCAGGCCTTAGCGACCCTGCTTGCAGCTATTCCCTCCAGCCGGCCAAAACACCACCAGGTCTTACTGCTTGCGAGCCGGATGGCGGACATCTATAAGTACGAGGTTGGTAATACCCTTGCCCACGATAAGATTGAGGTATTACGGAACGACCTTCGGTCGGATATCCTCCTATTCACTGACCGCCTTAGCCTTGTTGACTTCAGCGAAGCTGCCCCACCCCGCCCGGAGCTAAAACCAGGGCATTTGCTGTATAAGGTTCCACCTAAAATGCAGGTAAGAACTCCCGAAGAATGTCTCGTGCGGGTGGCTCACCAGCTAGGCCAACTGCTCGATGGGCTGGAGGTCGATGAAAGCGTCCACCTTGAAGAGATTCCCGTAGCGGAAGTCATGGAAGTCGAAATCATCGACCCTAGCCCCGGTGGTGATGCAGTTTTCGACATCTTACTGTTATCAGACGGGGAACAGCTCGTTGACGCTTATAGCTATACCGAGTGGGTCTTTCAAGTTCGCCCCTTGCGCTTAGGGCAACATCAACTGATCTTGAAAATTTCCGTTCTCATTACGGTAAACGGAAAGGAAAGGACGAAGAATATCATCCTCCGGAGAGCCATCGAGGTAAGCGCGGAAGAGCAAGTATTTCAAGAAGTGCCGCTAAAGCGCTTAGAATACGCGGAGGCCGAGAGAAGTACTCCTCCCGAAAGTACCAATGGCGGTAGTACTATGAGTGATCTCCGGGAAAGCGCTAAAACGCTTGATCGAGATAATCTTGGAAAAGTTGTTGGCGGAAAACGTAGAAGAAAGCCAGCGATTAAGAGCAGTCTCCCGCCGCCACAACCTGCTGCGGAACCTGCCATGAAATCTCCCGCCAGAGAGGCAACCTTGCCTAGCAAAAGAAAATCAAGAATGTCCTGGATGTCTGTTGCTGCAACAGTCCTCTTACTGGTGCTCGGTGGATGGTGGGTGGTCAATTCATCCATTCTGCCTGGCGGGCCAGAAACCACAGGCCCCGGAGGTACTAGAGTTGAACCTGGTGTGGTCCAGCCAGATCCTAAGAAGCCAATCGTTGTCCCTACTCCGCAGGATAGTTTAGTTATGCCGGATAGTCTTTAGCACGTTGGTTAGTCGGTTACTCTTACTGCTATCCCAGTTC
>JBCDGT010000489.1:0-3888 GCA_038750915.1 Bacteroidota bacterium | reverse complement strand
TTCGTACCAACGAAGCTTACGCGGGGCTGCTGCTCTTTTTCTATGCCCTGCTGCTTCAGTTGCCATACTTTTTTATCGGTGCTCCCTTTGCGCCCCCTTCGACTCCCGACGGGCTGTTGGGTCAGTGGTTAATGACCTGGGCGGGAGAGCGAACCTGGCTCACCTTATTCCTTCCAGTCCTCCTCATTTTTCTGCAAGGTCTACAAGCTAATACCCTGGTTTCGCGGCACCGGCTGTCGCGTACCATCACGCAGTTTCCGGGTTTGTTTTTAGTTATCATTTGGGGCATCGTCCCTGCTTTCCGCTGGCTACACCCCATTCAGGTGGCTAATGTTTTCCTGCTTTTTGGCTTACTCTCCCTGGGGCGGGTGTACAAAAAGGAAGAACCTGCGGTCGCCTTATTTAATGCCGGGGCTTGGCTAGCCCTAGCTAGTTTTTTCTCCCCTCGTTACCTCCTCTTCTTACCCGCATTCCTGGTCACCATCGGTATTTTGCGGCGGCCGGATATTAAAAGTATCCTTAGGGTACTGATCGGTATGTTCCTCCTTTATTTTTTGGTAGGAGTATGGACGTACCAAAGTGGACATTTAGGCGCCTTCTGGGAAAGTCAGTTTTCCTTCTTCGGCTGGCCCACATTACGGTCCACTAGTGCAGTTGACCTTTTCGGGTTAGGTCTTACTGCAGGCATCTTGTTGTTGCTTCTACTTGCCTACTCCCAGCTAACCATCTTGCTTAACGTAGAAGGTAGTAAGGGAGTTAGTATCCAGTATTGGGTGTTACTGTTCAGTGGCCTTCTTGTTGGTATTAGTGGTGCCATCGGAGCAGATTTAGCCCAGACGGCCACGGTGCCACTCGGTATCATTCTTGGACTTTCCTTCATCGAAATGCCACATACCCGAGCTAACCTTTTCCATCTTCTTCTTCTGATGGCAGTTGTGCTGCCGGGGGTTCTGGTCTTGTTGGGTACACTATAAACCAAAATACTGGGATTACCATTTACACATCCGGGCGCGGCCGCAGGTGCAGGCAGTAGACGAAACTTAGCTTTTGGTCGACCAAAGAGCAGAAGAGATATAAAGTTCCGTTAAAGGTCATAGTACCTCCGTCGTAAGGCGTTACTTTCGTCAAGCCCTAATCAACCTACCCCATGCGAAAGTATTTACCCAGTATTTTATTTTTTGGCCTTCTTTTCCTTATTCCTTTTGGCGGATCTTCTAATTTTGGGCTTGCCGCTCAAAGCCTGAGCGGGCGCATCACTGATGCAGAAACGGGTGAGCCGCTTCCCTTTGCTTCTATCTACGTAGAGCAAAGCAAGAGTGGTACGGCCAGTAATGCCGACGGCTACTTCCAGGTGAAACTAGCTCCTGGTACTAACCGGGTCGTGTTCCAGTACCTCGGTTATCAAACCCAAGTGAAAACCGTAAGAGGAAGTCAGAACTTAGACGTAGAACTAAGTAGCGAAGCCCTGGATTTGACGGAGGTGGAAGTCCTTAGTGGGGGAGAAGACAAGAGTTACTCCGTCATTCGCCGGGCCATCGCTAAGGCAGATTATCATCTAAATCAACTGGATCGCTTTGAAGCAGACGTATACATCAAGGGAACCGGCAAAGTCAATAAAATTCCCGGCATCCTTAAGGCACTAGCGCCGAAGGAAGACAGGAAAGAAATAGAAGAAACCTTAGACCGGCCGTTCACCACGGAGTCCACCAGTAAGATCGTTTACGAACGGCCCAATACTTACAAACAGGAAGTAGAACACATCTACCAGATCGGAGAATCCGACTTCGATGCTGCCCCTTATATTTTCACCTCCTTTTATGAGCCGTTGGTGGCCGATGAGTTGGTAAGTCCACTTAGCCCTAAAGCCTTCGGTTATTACAAATTTGAATTGGAGGGGGTATTCGTCGATCAAGACAAGCTGATCAACAAGATTAAGGTTATTCCCCGCAGCCGGGGGGAAGACGTTTTTGAGGGATATATCTACATCGTGCAGGACGACTGGTCTTTGCACAGTTTAGACCTGACGACATACAAACTTGGCTTCCAGATCGATATCGCCCAGACCTTCGCTGAAATTCAGGAACACATCTGGGAACCGATTACGACCACGGTAGATGCGGATGGGCAAATTTTTGGTATTGCTTTTGAGTTTCATTACCTCAGTACTATCAGCAACTACAAGCTTACCCTCAACCCTGACATCGGTGGTTACGTAGAAGTGATTGACGAGAAAACCCAACCCGAAGTAGCTGCCAAAGTGAAGAAAAAAAGGCGTGATGTTTCCTCCATCGAGCAAACCCTGGCTGAAGGTGGAGAAATTACCCGTAAGGACTTACGCAGGCTTATGCGCGAGTACGAACGGGAAGAACGTAAGCAAAGTGACGAGCCTCAGGTAGAAAGTAACTATAGTTTTAATATGGACAGCGCTAAGGCGGTACGTGATACGGCAGCCTGGGCGGCCCGGCGGCCAGTGCCGCTCACGGCTTTAGAAGTAAAAGGTTATGCTATAGCTGACAGTCTTGAAAAAGTTAAAGCGGAAGAACCGGCGGTGAAGGTTACCGTAGGCTTCGGCACGGACACTGCTGATAGTACCTTAGTCGACACTACTGCTAACCGGAAGAGGAAACGAGGCTTACGTTTCATTACTCCTTTTCCCGACCCCATCTTTAACCCCGTAGAAGGGTATGCGCTGGGAGCTCGCCTTGGTTGGCGTAACCGCAAGAAGAAATTTGGTTTTGGCGTCCACCCGCGCTACGGTTTTGGCTGGGATAAGATCAATGTAGAAGGAGATGTCCACTTCGGTAGAAGTGGCCGGAGGTCCGACTTTGGCCCAGAGCCCCAATGGCGTATTTCCGGAGGGCAGTTCTTACGCCAGTTCGATGACCGCCCCGCTATCGAACCCTGGATCAGTACCTACACAAACCTCTTCACGGGCCGTAACTTCATCCGCCTTTATCAGCGGGAATACTTTAAGGTGGAGTACCGTAAGAACTTCGATCCCACCTTCCGACTCGAGGTAGATGCGGGCTTTGAAGACCGGCAAGCGGTGAGTAATAGTGCCAATAACAACTGGTTCGGACTCGGAGATGAAGAAGCCTACGCCCCCAACCTCCCCATTAATGCTGAACGAGGCGTTATTGGGCAGGTTAGTGATGCCGCTACCATTAGGGTTGCCGCTACTTTCCGCCCTGGTCTTAAGTACGAAATTGAGAATGGCCGCAAGCGCCCAATCGAGCTTTCCGCCCCTAGGGTTGGTCTAGAGTTTCGTCAAGGGATTTCAGACCTTCTTGATAGTAGGGCAGACTTTACGGCTTTGGAAGCTAGCTACGAACATCGGTTTAGCAATGGTCGGAAAGGAGATGTTGACCTGCTTGTTCGCGGCGGTGCTTTTCTCAATAACTCCAGTGTTGATTTCCCTGATTTCAAACACTTCGCCGGCTCAGAATTGACCTTAACCTCGCTAGACCCTATCGGTAGTTACCGCCTGCTACCTTACTACCTAGAAAGCACCAGTGAAGAGTATCTTGAATTCTACGGTCACTATCAATTCCGCAAATTCCTCCTGACCCACATCTGGAAACTTCACCTAATGGGACTCAAAGAGGACCTATTCGTGAACTACCTCTACACCCCAACGTCGGAGAATTACACTGAGGTAGGTTACTCCATCGACAACATCTTCCGCATTTTCCGCCTGGAGTTCGTTACGAGCTTCCGTGACTTTAGTTATCACGACTTCGGCGTCCGCTTTAGTGTAGCGAGTACTTTTGGTAGAGGGGGGAATTAGTATTTTGGTTCTATTGGTTCTATTGGTTCTATTAGTCGTATTTATACGGATATAAACGCAAGTATTCGTTTAAGAAACTAATAATTAGCTCTTTGAAATGG